>CAZJCH010000144.1:0-6377 GCA_964544005.1 uncultured Papillibacter sp. | reverse complement strand
CCGACGAATCAAAGATGACCTTCAAAAATGAATTCCTCGATGCGCTCTATGCCTGGAAACGTACGCCGGATGCCGATCAGCTGCTCAGGCTGGACACCATCCCTGAAGTCGACCTTCCCAACGGTAATTACTATGACGCGTCGATGCTGAAAACGGAATTTATCACCGCTGCTATGCAGAGCGACGTACTGGTCTACACCGATGTTTCGGATACGTACGGCAGGGTCAGCATCGCTGCGGACAAGAGCACCGTTACACTGGAAAACCTGACCCTGAGATACTTAAAAGACGGTTACGAGTCTTATGTGACGACGGACATTACCATCCTTGTTCCGGACTTTACATATACGCTGACGAACCTTATGACGACAGCCATCCAGGACTATGTCATCGTGGCGGATACGGCTCTCGAACAAGCTTCCGGCGGTAATCTGACTGTACAGGGCAACATTTACGCCGGCAGGGTGGATGTGTCCGGTCTCGGCAACCAGATGACGGTCGCTCCGGGCTCGATCCTGAATTCCCATTTCATCACGGACGGCGCCATCACGCTTTCCGCAGCGTCCCAGCTGAGTATCAGCGATAAGGTTTCCCTGTGGGCCCGCCGGCTTGACATCGATAACGGTGCGAAGGCGTATTTGAATGGGGAGGCCTATATAGCCGATGACCTGTCGCTGGGCGAGAATTCCGCCGCCGTCCTGTCCGGGCGCTATTACGGGTTTGGGTACAGCGCTACGGACGCAGCGAAAAGCAGCTCCATTGTCATCAACGGCCGGAACACTGAGTTGACCATTGGCACTGAGCTGAAAACGCTGATGCTGGCCGGGAACTGTTTTATTGGGCCGCCGACGGGCGCCGATAATAATAACATTATCACCGGCGAGTCCGTATCGGCAAAGAGTAATCAGCTTGCCTACCTAATTCCCCCGGAATGCCTCAGTACGGTAACAACGAATCCGGTCATCTATAACGGCGCCGTTCCGGACGCGAACACGCTGAAAGCTTTGGGGCACAGACAGTTCCTTGTCTGATTATCGTGCAGGGGCCCAGCTTGTATACCGGCCGTTCACGTCCTCAAACCAGACCCTGGTGTATTTCTATATGAAATTCAGTACTCCTGAAGACGCCAGGCGTTATTTCATCGATTACTTCAGTCATAACAGCGATAAGATCGAAAAGTACATGAAGCTGTACAGTAAAACGCTGGCGATCAACAACGCGGTCAACAGCATGATATCGGGCAATACGGTCTATCTGGACGCCGCAGGCGATGTGACCCTCAGCGAAGCGACTACCGCCGACTTCATCAATGCGGCGGCATTACTCCAGACAAGGTTTGACAATCTGCGCGTTACCCTGACTCCCAACAGTGCCGGCACAACGGGCACAACCGTTTACAGCAATATGGTCAGTAAAACTGCCGTGGACGGTTTGACAGACGAGAAAACCCTGTTTTATAACGAAGACGGTTCCGGCAGCCTCAACGTCGTAGGGATGATATCCAAAACCTCAGTCGCAATAACGGACGTATTGTCGGCTTATCCCAACGTCAAGGTAGTCGTCTGCGAAGGCAATATCACCGTCAACAGTACCTTCAACGGCCTGCTGCTGGCAAAGGGGACGGTCACACTGCTCAGCTCCGTCTCCCTGGACAGGGACGGTGTCACCGCGGCACTTCAGGCAACCCGGGCGCCTGATGATACGCTGCTGGATTATCTGCTGATCGGCCCGAGCTCGGAACCAAATATCCAGCTCAATACGGTGACCTGGGATTTGAAAACACTGGTATCCTACAGCGGGTGGAGCAAGCATTAAAACAGTTCAGGCCGGACAGCGCGAAGGAGGCAACGAATATGAAACGCAACAGAGGCTTTAGCTATATTGAAGTTCTTGTTGTTGTCGCAATGCTCGCCGTGGCGGTTACCATCATATCCTCCTCCATTTCCGTGATGTTCGGGCTGAATCCGAGAAAGAGCGCCAACGAGCTGAGCAGCATGATCTCCAGGTGCAAAATCGGTGCGATGTCGCGGGCAGGCGACGTTTACCTCGTGGTCTCAAAGGACACATCCGGCATAACTGCCTACTATTATGAAAATGACATCCTTAAAGAGGAGCGTAATCTCGGGAAATCGTCGGTCAGCATCAGCTATACCGACACAGCGACACCGGCCAATACGATCGATGTGTCCGGCGACTACAAGCTGTACATTTCCTTCAACCGCGCCACAGGAGGATTTTCGGACCTGACAACGGCCTGCAGCCGGGCCGGAGGCGACGCCACAAAAATTGGCACGGGCTTCAGCGAAACCATTACCATTACGGGGGGTAAAACCTACGTCATCACTCTGGTACCTTCCACCGGGAAGCATTACATTACAGCCGGATAGAGGTGGAACAGATGAAGAATAATAAAGGCTTCAGCCTTCTGGAGCTGATCATCGCGTTCGCGCTCCTGTCCATTGTCTCCGCGATGGTGGTGGGGTTTATTTCGGCCTCCTCATCTGCGTTCCGGAATGTCAATTCGGAGGTAAGCCTGCAGTATGAATCACAGGTTACCCTGGGTCAGCTTCAGGAATACCTTATCGACTGCAGCGGCGGCGTGACCTTCGATAACGGCGGCAAAGTGCTGTATATACTGAATAAGGAAGAAAATGCCGACGGTTCAGCCTCGCACAGGCTGCATACAGTCCAGCAGATCGAGGACAAGCTTTATTACGATGCCCAGCCGGTGACATACGACGCCGGCGCGCATACGCTGAATTACTACGGATTAAATCCGCCGTATTATGACCCGGATCTGATGGCCTCCGGCGTCACGAGCTTTACCGTCACTTTTGATACCTCAGGGACAGATACGGTATCCGCAACAAAAGCGCATCTGACGATCGCCTTTGTCAAGAACGGGAAAACCTATACCGGTACACAGGATGTGGCTTTTCGCAATAATGTGTTGTATAATAGTATATCATTTGACTCGTTAGCTACCGCCGTGCTGACGGAGGGTTGAGCGACCCGAAGAGGAGAGGACCATGAGAATAAAGAGAAAGAATAAACGACGGGGCATCGCCGGCCTTCTGAGCCTGGTGCTGGTGGGTTCCCTTTGCGTCTTCGCGTTCACGGAAATGGGTAGCGCCAGTGCCGTGACGTCGCTGCCGCATATCAATGACATGATCGGCACCGGGCAGGATTTTGACATCCTGGAAATCGTGCCGGAGGACGGTTCGGGAAGCCTCGGCTATTACGTCGGTGGCCAGGAGCCGTTTAATGACTGGAAAACGAAGCTGGCGGAATCGGTTACGCCCGAAGCCAGAGAGGCGTATGGCGCCGCGCTTTTTTCCGCGCTGACAGCTTCCGGCCTGATGGGCGCCAACTCGACGACGCCGCTCACCTATACCGGCAGCGCCGTGTATGACGAGAAATACCCGTGGAATATGACGGCGGCGGAGCTTGCCGCCTGGAATGAGCTTTCGCTCAACAAAGCCGAAACGGCCGACGTGACGGGGACCTTCACCGAGTCGCCCGCCCATACCGGCAGGTATAACGGCATCTACAACTATGTTTATTACCCCGCTGTTAACAAGGCTTATGACCAGGTTGTCGATTATTTCGTTTACGGCGGGCTCGAAGCGAGCGCGTATTACTATAATCCCACGTTCGCCCTGGTCAGCCCGTTAAATCTGACGCTGCTGGAAGGCAGCGCGATTTATACGGAGATCTGCGAGTATTTCGCCACGGCCAATGCCGACGGCACGGCGACAAATCAGAGCGGCGAGATCGTGTCCAGAGATCCCGCGGTTACCTATTTTGTCAGCTCACCGTACAGCGGAGATTATGCAAAAATTTCCGCCGGTACGGATTTTGCCTCATATGCGGGGAAAAAGCTTTATACGGCGACCGGCAAATACAAGTTCTATCACACGGCGAATGATGAAATTGATCTTTATGTCGGTACCGAATACTTCTATGTATCCGAGACCGGCGACGCTGTCGCTGCAAAGGACGCGGCGCATCCCTATGCGGCTGTTTCCTCGGGGTTTGAAGTCAGCATCGACCAAGTTGACTATGAAGTGAGCGGGGCCCGCTTTTATTACAAGCCGACCTTCGCCCTAGTTACCGATCAGAGCGCGATACCCTACGGGACGGCTCTCTACACCAATTGGGCGCAGGAAGGCTCGGGTAACTATTCGTATGTCGGTGATATGGCCTCCTGGTTCAGCTTCACTGAGGGGACGTCTTATTACTATGTTGCCTCCTATGGCACGCCCACGCCGGTGTCCGCCCTCGCCAGCATACTTGGATACTACGGTGCGAGGAGCACCGGCAGCTTTGAGCGCGAAATTACCGGGTACAGCTATGTTCCCGCCGGCACCGGCGACCATGATTATACGTCGAGCGGCACCGCTACAGCCAAGGTTTACACGGACACGGTGTATTACCAGGGCGACATCAGGAATAACAATTGGCTGCTCCATCATGTTTTCGATATCCCGGTGGCGTCCGCGGCACCGTTCAACATCAAAGTCCAAAGCGTCCGGCCGTCGCAGCTGACGGCGGCGCAGATCGGCGCGGCGGAGCTGATCGTCCTGTCGGCCGGCTTTAATCCGGCATACCCGGAGGCCTCGCTTGCGGTGGGCTACAACAGCACAAACGATCTGACGAACAGCCTGGCGTTCGGCGTCTATGATAAGGTCATGTCGGGAAAATGTCCGCTGATTGTTGACTACCGGCTGACGGAGCTGTCCGGTACGCTGAATGTCATAAGGCTGTCGCAGCTGACGCTGATGCCGTATTACACCGATATTACGGCTGTCAATTTCAGTGCTTACGACTATACCTGGGCCTTGCCTGCCGTAACAAACGCAATTGCACCCAATGTGGGCAACGTTCTAATGATCTCCTCTCCGTTTGCCTGTAACGGTACGGATACCATCGAAGCCCTGGCAACGCCGACGTTTACGGCCGCCTTTTCCGATACGGTTGTGACCTCCGGATTCTCGGTTGTCCTCGCGGAGATACAGCGCGAAAACTTTCTCCGGAAGGTGGACAACCCGTCAACAACGGACCTGCTCAGCGAACAGGTCACGCTGGCCAACGCCATCCGGTATATTATCAACTATGCCGGACAGCGCGTCACGGTAACAAAGGAGAGCTTCCGCGTACTGGACGTAGAGCCGGGCAATGCGACCAGCGACGGGCTGACAAAAGCAGCCGTGCTCGGCTGGCTGGGGGCGGGGAGTCCCTACACGGCCGATGAGATCACCATCACAGCCATGTCGACGGCCGAATTCATCGGCAAAATTGAGGATATCAACGAGGTATATGATCTTGTTTATATCGGGACAAGCCTGAACGGCTTCAACACAAAAACCGTCGACGGCGTGACGATGGCAGATTACAACGACAACACCATGGACGGACTCGTCTACACGAGCATCGGAGACCTGTACCGGTCCAGCAACAATATGGGCGGTCTTCTGGACCGGGATTATTACGGTTCAACAACGTCGCTGAATTTCAGAAGCGGCAATCAGACAAACCTGTTCCGTTTTTCCGGCAACGATATCACAGCGGAAAAAGCAGCCGAGCTTTTATACTTCGCACAGGCCGGATACCCTGTCATTCTTTCGGACGATGTGTTCCTGCCGTCTGTTTCCGGAGATACAAGCCCGTTCAAGGTTGAGGTGACGACCTCGGTTGACGGGGGCAGCGCGACGATGACAGCCCAGGCGTATGATTCGACGAAGGGGACAGCCATCAACGCCACATATCAGTGGTATCAGAACGGCTCGGCGGACGTACTGTCCACAAACGCGTCCTGTACGGTGACGCCGTCGGAGGAGGGGACGACAACGTATTTCTGCGTTGCAACCGCCGCAAATCATCCGGCCAGCCCGGCCACCAGCTATACTATATCGGTGATCAAATCGTCGAACGTGACAACGACGGTCGTCACCGGAGGGGAGAAGCAAGGCCAGATATACACCAGCAGCCAGCTCAGCGTCACCGTAACACCTACGTCCGGCGCAGCGGGGACGCTGACAGCCAACGTGACCGGCAGCGGGACGAACACGGTCGACTACCAATGGTATAAGGTCGGCGGTAGCTACAACGGCATTAACGGAGCGGACGACAGCACCTATACGCCTCCGACGGGAAGCAGCGGCTCGTATTACTGCGTCGCATCCATCTATACGAACAGGGATTGGTACGACGCAAGAAGCAATACTGTGACCGTTCATCCGGGCGGGCTGTCCAATGACGAAAGCAGCAAGGCCGACGTGGCATACAGCCAGAGTTATACGATGGGCATTACGATTTCAAACAACGGTAACACTGTGAAAGCAACCGTCAGTGGCACATATACGCCCTACAGCCTC
>CAZJCH010000143.1:5782-6389 GCA_964544005.1 uncultured Papillibacter sp. | reverse complement strand
TTATATCACAGGCCCGGATTCAATTCGTGGCAAAAGTATGTCATTTGCGTCGTAAAATTCATAATTTCAAAAAAGAAAAAACACACTTTTGACAAATCCCCGCGCCATAATGAAACCATCGCAGGTGCGAACCAAACAATGAAAAGGAGTGACACATATGAAAAAGTTCAAAAAGCTCATCATTCTGGGTGCCGCCGTGCTGGTCATCGGGGCGACCTCGGTAACAGCGCTTGCCGCAACGGCAAACAACACCCCCGCGAAGATCGTCGCCAGCCTGACCGGCCGCACGGCTGACAGCGTCACCGCCGAAAGAACAGAATCCGGCGCCACCTACGGCGCCATCGCTAAGGACGCGGACGTTCTGGACCAGTTCAAGGCCCAGATGCTCGAGCGGATGAAGGCCGTCCTTGACGCGCGCGTCGCCGCCGGCCAGCTCACGCAGGAGCGTGCCGACGCCATCCTCGCGGACATGGAAGCGCGCCAGCTGACCTGTGACGGCACCGGCAGCGGCAGTATGGGCAAAGGCTATGGAATGGGCGGCCAGCGCGGCGGCAAGGGTATGGGCATGGGCAAAGGTGCCGGAGCCTGCGGCGGATAAACGAAATCA
>CAZJCH010000143.1:0-5772 GCA_964544005.1 uncultured Papillibacter sp. | reverse complement strand
GCCGGCCAGCTCACGCAGGAGCGTGCCAACGCCATCCTCGCAGCCAGGGAGGCCGACATGCAGAACTGCGACGGCACCGGCAGCGGCAAAGGCGCGTGCGGCAGCCTCGGCGGCAGCAATGGAATGAGCAGTCAAGGCGGCGGCTTTGGCGGCGGTATGGGCGGCCAATGCAGCGGCAAGGGAATGGGCATGGGCAGAGGCTCCGGTGTCTGCGGCGGATAAACGAGATCACCATACTCAAAAGCAGGGGGACGGTTATAGGCCGTCTCCCTGCTTTATGTTTGTTATTGCCAATTCCCGTCGCCAGGTTAGAGCCAACCGGCGCGCGCAATTTGATTGACCCTGATGCGTCCCTATTAATTCCCCAGCAGGTTATACAGCGTCTGGGCCATCTCCGCCCGCGTTGCCGTACCGGCCGGATTGAGCTTTCCGCCGCTGCCGCTGATGGTTCCGGTTTCAACCAGCAGCGCCAGGGCGTCCTTCGCCCAGTCGGCGACGCTGTCAGCGTCTGTGAAATCGGGCAGCGTCTTAGCTGAATTCCCTTGAGGCAGCTGCCCTATATGCTTCAGGGCGTTGTACAGCAGCGTGAACATCTCCTGACGGGTAATTTCACGGGTAGGCGCATACATATTGTCGCCGATCCCTGAGGCTATACCCAGCCGCTTCGCCGCCGCCAGATAGCCGGTGTAATAGGTATCACCCGCGTCGATAAAATTATCCAAAGGCGTCGCGTCGGGTTCGATGCCGTAGGCTCTCATCAGCATGACAATAAATTCGCCCCGTGTCAGCAGCGCGTCCGGACTGAATCGCCCGTCCCCCGTGCCGCCGGCGATCCCCCGCGCCGCTATGAAGCCGACCGCTTTGTCATACCAGACGCCCACCGCCACGTCGTTGAAGACGACCTTGTTATAATTCACGGCGAACAAGCTGAAATGGGTGGTGGAGAAGGTGACCGTACCTGTTAACGGATCATAGCGCCCGTTGGGTACCGAAACCGCATTGCCGCTGCCGTCGATATACCAGATGACGATGCTTTCGGGATTCTCCAGCTCCTCGGCTGTCGGAGTGTACGGTACAGAAACCGTCACCGGCGCGCCGGGGTTGTTCCAGTCGGTTTGCTGTCCGTCCATCGTCAGGGTGAGCTGAATCAGCGGCCTGTCGCCGATCGCCGCCTTCACCTCATCGGGCAATGCGGATGTGTCGCCCGCTCCGATGGTGATTTCGGCTTTCTTTCCGTCCGCACCGGCGATGCCCGCCAGCATATCCGAAGGTAGCGTCATGCTGCCCGTCTCCGTCGTAAAGGTCAGCGACCCTGTGCCGCCCTGCACGGAGAGATTCTCTGCGGAGATACCCAGCGTGTAGTTTGTGGCACCCGGCACGGCGGGCATGACGATCGTTTCACTTCCGCCGCCCGCGACGCTGCCGCCAAGCGCGCCGATATCGACCGACGCGTTATCGGTACCTTCATCAACCGTAACGGTCAGGTTGCTGCCCCCTTCGATCTCCGCATCATACGTCGGCTCAATGGGGCCAATGACGGGGGGATCAGCGGCCCGTGTGACCTTGATGATGTATGTAACCGGGCTTTTGCCGGTCTCTGTAGCGGTGATTGTCATCGTTTCCTCAGTACCTGGGGTCAGTGCGATCTCGTCGGATGCATTACCTGAGATGACAGCTGTTCCGTTCACGGTGATTATGCCCGCGCCCGTTGGGGTCACGGCGATGCCGGTGACGCTGTTTGCCACTGTGACGTTATTGTAGGTGTACGTGCCGCCGGCAAAGGTAAAGCCCGCAGGGTTCCCGCTCAATACCAGCCCCGTCAGGTTTGAAGAAGCGGCCTGCGTATAGACGGCTGTCGCAACAGCGCTGTTTGGCCTGCCCGCCTTGACAGCAATGGCTTTGACCGTCATCGGCTGATCGATGACGGGCCGGTTGGCATCGTTATATTCGAGGGTTGCCCCGACGGCACTCGTCCCGGGTTCGGTTCCGTCAATGGTATAATATATATCTTCAGCGCCGGCGGATATGATCTGCAGCGTGCTGCCAAGGGCCACGGCGCCCTGAGCGGGGCTAAAGGTGGGCGTCGCCTGTGGTCCGAGCCTGGTGACCTTGATCGTATAAGTCTTTACCGCCTTGCCGGTTTCGGTGGTGGTGACAAGGATCGTCCGCTGAACATCCGCTGTCAGCGCAATCTCACCGGAGGCGGCGCCCGATGCGACCTCCGTTCCGTCCACGGTGATCGTTCCCGCGCCCGTCGGGGTTACGGTAATGCCAGCGACATCGTTTGCCACCGTCACGTCATTATAGGAGTAAGTGCCGCCGACGAAGGTAAAGCCGGAGGGGTCGCCGCTCAGGGCGATATTCGTCAGGTCGGCGGAAACAGGCTGGGGCAGGTTATTGGAGACATGATGCAGCGAGTCCGCGGCCATTGCCACGCCGTACGCGGATTGGACCGAGCCCGGCGTATAGGAAATACGCACATCCTGGCCATATAGGATCGGCGTACCCAGACGGAACAGATAAGAATGCATAGACGTCTGGCCGGCAAATGTCATGCCGGTAATACTGTTGATTGGCAGCGTCGATATAACCACCCCGGCGGCATCGACAATATTTACCGTAAAACCGCCCGGTGCTGCAGGCGGGTCAGCCATTGCCAAAGAAAAAGCGGCGAGAAGATATGTGCCGTCATTATTATTACTCAAATTCCCGTCCTGCGTCGACGCCACGAAGATGTACGGCGCGGCGGTGCTGAGATTGTTGGTTAAGGCCAAGCCGCTGAATTCCTGCAGATATCCATCATCTGTAGATTTAATCGGTGTGATTTCGAGTGGTGTATAGGACAAAGTAACGATATCGCCGGGCTGAATCCCGGCATGCAGCTCCAGAACATAAACTGTGGGGCCGGATATGAAAGCGATCGAACTCACTGTTTGCGGCGTGCCGTTTATGGTGTAGGAGAAGCCCCCGCCGCCCAGTCCCCACGGATCCGTCATCTCCTTGTTGAAAGTCAGCGTTATTTTATGCGTATTTGTTATGTCCGCGGTGAATGTCGGCGGGTCAGACGCTAGGGCGGACTGAGACGTCCATACCAGTGATAGCAGCATGAGAAGAGATAATGCCAGTGTCACACATTTCCGAGTTGTCCTTTTCATCACAATCATCCTTTCGGTTTTTGGTGGTTTTTCAGGTCATAACGTCAGCGCCGCAGCGCGTCGCACAGACAGATACCGATGGGGTCATAGGGCGTTTCCTCCCGGTGAAACCAGCCGCAGCCGCCGCAGTCGGAGGGCTGGGGCTTTCCCGGAGCGTTCGGCATCCGGTGGGGGCAGCTCTCCTGCTCCGCTGTTTTGAAGGGCCGGCCGTCGACGGTATATTCCGGCTGCTTCTCAAAGTCGGGATAAACCGGATAGCTCTCCCCCAGCTGCGTGTCGTATTCACGGTAAATGGGGTAGCACCGGCCGCCGGCCCGGCATATTTTAAAGGGCTTCCGCTCAGACATTCCGGCACGCCCCCTTTCCAAACGGAGATAAAAAACCCTTATGACAGCTTTTCATAACTATCATAAGGGGTAACAACTGTGTTTTAAAGTAACTCTTCTCCCTCGAAAAGTCACGTTTTTCTGCGCTAAAAGACGTATTTTGAAAGCTCATCCCTGCCGGATATTAACAGCTTGCCGTAAATCTCCAGTACGATATTCTTAAGCCTGCCGACGGATATGCAGTACTGTTTCGCGATCTGTGCGTAGGGAACGCGCCGGGACGCAAGCAGGGCGATGTGGTATTCCCGCAGGGACAGCACGAGCGTAATGTTATCCTTCGTGAACTGGTTGTGGAAGGTGACCCAATTCTTCCATGTTTGCTTCCATTGCTCCAGAATGGCGTCGCGCCAAACAGGAAAATCCTGCTCCAGACACTGCTCAATCAGCCCGCCGAAAGCGGTGACGACTTCAACGAAGGGCGTCAGGAAACCGTGGGGCAGCGCGAGGCTCATAGCCTCCAGCAGCCAGCGCCGCGCCGCCTCGGCACGTCCAAGGGAATAACAGGCGAGGGCACACGTCACCCTAAGATAAATGTCGGGCAGCGTCATTCCCTCCCCGGATACTGAGAGAGACAGCGCGGTCTGCGCCACGGCGAGCGCGGCCTGCGCCACGGCGAGCGCGGCCTCATGATTGCCGATACAATTTAAGTATTTTGCGCGTAAATAGAGGGTATCCGGCAGGGCCTGCGTGGCAAAAGCGCTGAAGTCCCCGTTCTTCAGCCAGCTGGGTGCCATATCGGGTGCGATGACACTGACGGCGGCGGTCGCGAGCGCCAGCTCCGCAAAAGCGCGAATATCGCACTCATAACGGCCGTTCACAAAGCTTTTTAGGCAAGTCTCAATCTCCTTATATGCCGCGTAATCTCCCATACTGATGGCCGCCGCGACAGCAATCGGACAGGCGCGCAGCCTGGCCGCGTCATCCCCCTCTGTTTTTCGAAAGCAGCGCAGCGTCCGCTGAAAATCGCCCCGCAGATAATAGAGCTCCCCCTCGTACTGGAGGCGCTGCCGTTCTGCGCTCACGGTATTCAAAACCGCATCGGGGTCGTCGCGCGGCAGGGGCGCGGTGGTGGCCGCAATAAGGTCGGCCAGGTCGGAAGACAGCGTTTTTTGAAGCGCCGTCTCCCGGCGCGGGTCTGAGGGCTTCTCTGCGTCCAGCGGGATCATCCAAGACTGCCCGTATTTTTTAGCACTGGGTATTCGCCCACCGGCCAAAAGCCGCTGGACCTGCCGAAGCGAAACGCCCCACCTTTCGGAAGCCTCCGAAGCGGATATGTATTCCATCATGAAACCGCCCTTTTTCTGTAAAAGATGACAGCATTATTATAGTCGTTTGAACGACGTGTTGCAACCGATTACTTAAAATCCGCCTCAAAGAACAGGTTGCTTCCCGTCCCGCCGGGTGATATTCTTATCCAGTATAAACCACACCGGGAGCCAGACATGGACAAAAGGATAAAATTAGCCATCCGCGAGCTCGTCGAGTTCATCGTGCGCTCGGGCGATATCGACAGTCGGTACGCACCCAGAGACAGGTTGTTCGAGGGCGCGCGCATCCACAGGGCGCTGCAGAAACAGAATAGTGAAAAATGCGTCAGCTATCAAAGCGAGGTGCGGCTGTCGGCGGAATTTTCATGCCGCGATACGGTCTTTGTTCTGGACGGCCGCGCCGACGGCGTTTATTTAGATGACGGTAAAACGGTCATCGACGAGATCAAAACAACGCGCTCTCCCCTCAGCCTGATCGACGAATCCAACCTGACCCACTGGGCGCAGGCCATGTGCTACGCCTGTATCTACGCCGGGCAGAATGCGCTCAACGAGATCTCCGTCCGCCTGACGTACGCGGACACCAACACGTACGAGACGAAGCATTTTATGCGGGCTTATACCCTCGCGGCGCTTCAGGAATTTCTGAATGGCCTCCTCGAAAAGTATACGGTCTGGGCCAATATGGCATCAGACTGGGAAGCGCTGCGCAATCAAACGATTGCCGAAACACCGTTCCCGTTCCCGCAGTACCGGAAGGGCCAGCGGGAGCTGGCCGTGCGCGCCTACAGGACGATCGCAGCCGGAGGGAAGCTCTTTGTCCAGGCGCCGACGGGCACGGGCAAAACGATCTCGGCCCTCTTCCCCGCCGTCAAGGCCATGGGCGAGGGCAAAATCTCGAAAATATTCTACCTGACCGCCAAAACCATCACCCGCCAGGTGGCGGAGGAGGCTTTTGACAAC
>CAZJCH010000142.1:412-6447 GCA_964544005.1 uncultured Papillibacter sp. | reverse complement strand
CCTCTGTTTCATTCCTCGTTGGTGCCTTTCGCAGAAAGGCATGGTCATATATGAATAAAAGGCGAAATACCGGAAGCAGGCTGGTTGCGATAGCTTCTGCTGTTACACTGACCATCACTCTGTTGTCAGCATGCTTGATTTTAAACGCGGGCGCTATCGACCCGACTATGACGGTAGGCAGTTGGGGTTTGACATCCTCATTCATTGAACCTGTCGATTTGGGTAAAGGCCAGGTTTGGGTAGGGAGGGATGTCGCCTCTTCAGACAGTGACGCAAATAACGGGATATTTAACTTTACATATTATGCCACCGGCAGGGAATATGGTGAAGGTGAAGACTTAATTTCAGGCGCCCTTGTCATAACGGATCAGTTTAATAATGATTACACTTTTGTTGCCGACACAGCGAATGACAAAATCGTTTTCATACTGAACGGCGCTCCGGAGGAAGCACTTCCCGACGGTACAGGTAATTATGCGTATTTCATAGATGCACAGACGGAGAGTGTTATTTTTAACACTAACAACAATACGGTAACGTACACGATTCCAGCAGAGGAGATGAAAACGGTATCGACTGAAAGCGTCAGCCCGACAAGCGACGCTATCAACAAGCTGGTATTCGGCGTTGTTCTGAAGGATGTGACAGTGGCGGCTCAATACGTTACAAACGCGGCTGACAGCTGCAGCTACACGTTTTACCCGACAGTGGATAATCCGTGTTATCCCAGTATGTCATCTGTATATCTAAATACGCCGCTGCATGACAATTACGGACCACCCCTGAGTATTATATCCGGGGCCGGATTTGTAACAATAGGTGATGTATCCACATTTAACCTGATACTTGTGATGGTTTCGAAGGCGGAAAAATACGGATTTTACCCCCCCGATGATGCAAAAATTTCGTCTGATGCGACTGCTGACAAATATAGCGCGTGGATTGTTGGCGGTACATATACTTTTACAGTTGGAACGGATACAGTGAAATTATTAGTCGGTCAGATAGATTCGTCAGGGAGCGTTGTCGGCGACTACATAATCTCGAAAGAAAACGGTGATATAACAAGGACCGGCACTGTTCAGAAGTATATCGACACGACGCCTGGTATTACGACATTTGAAACCAATGCGGTTTTTGACGATACCAACGATGTTTACCATATCACTGCAACGATCGTTGGAGAGTATGAATCCTATACCGGAGCTGTCGGTGAAGCGGACTATACATTAACTGCATGGAGTTTTATAACAGACGATGGAACAATTGTAACGCTGGGTGGCAACGGGATGCAGTTGACAATTCAGCAGCATGTGACTGAGCCGGCAAACAGCGCGTACGGCTATGTCAATCTTGCTCAGAAAACACAGCCTGACCCTGTTCAGCGCGAGTCAGTAACGATTCCAACCAGCACCTTGAACATCTCTAAATCCGTATCCGGTGAAGGTGCTTCAGACACTGAAGAGTTTTCTATGACGGTAACCTTCACACCCGGCGGGACTGATAAGTGGAACGTTCGCGGAATCACACCACCTGCCGGAGCGGAAGGCGATAATGGTGTCTTTACGCTGTCACTGTCGGCTCGTGACGGTATTGTCTCCTTTACCAATGTACCGGTTGGAACCACATATAGCATCACCGAGACCATTTCAGAAGCGCAGGATAACGCCGGCTGGACAGCCGGCACGTCAACCGGGTTGAGCGGTCCCGTCGGCACAAATGGTGCGAATGCTATTGTTGCCAACGAATACACCAAACAGGAGGTCGCTGGCGCGTCGGATGACGGAACAACCGAGACTCCGAGTCCGAGCCCCAGCGCTGAAACGGGTGAAACGGGCGTAAAAGGCGACGCCGACATTCTGCCGCAGACAGGCGGCATCTCGACTTCATCACTGCTTGGACTCCTCGGTCTGGCGCTTGTTGGCGTGGGTGGAACCACATTTGTGATTTTCAGAAAAAAGTTCCTTTCAAACAGCAACTGAGCAGATTCCATAAAGCTAATAAATACGAACGCCCCCGTTAGGGCAATGTCATTAAGATATGGCTAGAGGCAAAATAACAGAGCAAAGAGCAGAGTATCAGAAATGGTATCCTGCTCTTTTATCAAAAAAGGATACCGGCTTCTTGTCGCTGCGTCCCATGGAAAAACCAGGCACGGTCGAAGTGCCTGGTTTTGTGCTGGTCAGGAGATTATGTGATTCACGCTCTTGCGCCGGCGGTTTGCTCGACAGTGACGTTTGTCGCGCAGAGCTTGCCGTTTCTTGTATCCGTTTCTATATCAAACGTGACCTTCTGGCCTTCATTCAATGATTTAAAGCCTTGGGACGCGATACCGGAAAAATGGACGAAGAGATCCTCGCCGCCGTTGTCGTTTGAAATAAAGCCGTAGCCCTTGTCCGCGTTGAACCATTTAACTGTGCCGCTGTTCATGAAATGCACCTCCGATTATAGTGTTTCCGGGAATCAATATAAAATTTCCGTATAAATTTGTTAAATAACTAATGTTAAACAGCTAATGGAAAATGATAAAAAATCGGGCTGGATTGTACGAAGACCCAGCCGCGAAAAGAGAGTTTCTGTAATATCATTAGAACAAAAACGTGTATTTATGCTTCGTTTTTTATTTCATGCGTCATGAGGGTTTCGGAAAGAGTGACGCGCTCATTGCTGATTTTTTTCACGCGGATTTTAATCATGATCATCATAAGGATCGGGACAAGAGCGGAAGCGGCCGCCATGATATACGTCTTCGTGATGTCGCCCTTCAGGAAATACGATGAAATCGAATTGAACAGGATGGATGAAAAGCCGAGGGCCAGCATGATTACACCGTAGTTCGTACCGGAGTTTTTCGGCCCGAAGAAGTCGGTTGTGAACGCGGCGTTAACGGAGGCGGGGCCGCCGTAACCGAACGCGATGACGCTGATGGCGATGATGAAGCCGAGACCCTGTACATTCAAGATCATATAGACAGCGCCGATAAACGTCAGAACAGAGAGGATGATAATCGTGGTCGTCCGTCCCAGCTTGTCGGAGACGGCTGCCATGATGAGTCTGCCGCCCGCATTGAAAACGCCCGTCAGCGAGACGATAAGAATGGCGGTGGCCTCAGACAGGCCGCGCTGCATGCCGAGGTTCTTGATGAGCGGCACAGACAGCGTCCAGGCGCCGTTGATGAAAAGCAGCTCCAGGAAAATGAACCAGAAGGTCGGTTTATTCGCGGCTTCAAAAAGTGTGAAGTCCCGGCCGGTGAAAATCCGCGCCGATGAGGGTGACTGGGGCAGCGCTTTGAGATATTCCGTATCCGGGAGCCTGACAAAAAATGTCGCGATGAGGCCGGCGATTAAGAATACAACGGCCAGCGTCATGAAGACGGGTGTGAAATCGACGATGCCGTCCGATGAGTTTGCGGCCATCAGTGCCTGGGAAACCGGCGTGAATATGACAGTTGAAAACGCGAACGCTGAGACGGACAATCCGGAGGCGAGCCCTTTTCGGCGGGGCAGCCATTTCTGGACGCAGCTGACGCAGGCGGCGTAAGCAAACCCAGAGCCGAGACCGCCGAGGCCGCTGTAGGTGAGGTTCATCCAGTTAATCGTCTCTTTTGTCAGAATCCCCGTCAGACCGACGCCGAGAGAGAAGAAAACGATACCAAGGGTCGCCGTCAGGCGCGGGCCTTTTTTATCGTTGAGAATACCGCCCAGCAGGTTGCCGGCGCAGAACGCGAACAGCATGTAGGAGGAGACCATTGTGGCCGATTCCAGGGACCAGCCGAAGGATTCCATGATGGGGGTCTTGAAGACGCTCCACAGATAGAGAATGCCAACACAAATCATAATGACGAGGCAGCTGACGATGGGAAGGATGGATGCACGCTTGATTTTCATGCTTGGTTGCTTCCTTACTTGGTTGAGATACAAGTAATGTCATACCACCTCGTTCATTGATTGTCAAACAATAGAAGGGGTGCCGCGGAGCTTTTTGTCGGATTGCCCGAATTTATTTTTCGGGCATAAATAAACCCTGTGAAAAGTCACAGGGCATAAATTGAATATATTTTCAAATTATTATCATCCCACTTTTACAATGATTTCCTCTGTGGGGAGTGTTTCCGGCTGCGCGCCGGCTTGGACTGCAGCGCCGTTTATGAAGCGCAGCAGCCTGTCGCTTAAGAGCCTGGAGAAGAGGCCCAGCATCCGGCCGACGCCGAGGGACGCGGCAACCGTGCCGACGCCGATGCCCTCGATGCCGCCCAGGACCAGGAGGGACAGAGCGAGCGCCAGCGCCGTCGAGACGCAGTCGTATGCGATTTTGACATTGTGGAGCTTGAAGCGGCCTTTTTTGCTGATTGCCTGCACCGTCCCGTCCGTAGGGAGCGCCAGCAGTGACGTCGTCAGGTAGCAGAAGACGCCGAAGGCGATGCAGGAGATACCCAAGACCAAATAAACGGCCCGTACGATATAGTTTTCCGTCGCGGGAAGAAGGGCAGTGAGCCATAAGGCCGCGTCGGTAAAATAGCCGAACAGAAACGAGACGGCGATCTGCAGGAGATTGACGGGCGTATACTCCCGGCGCAGAACGGCGGCCTGGACAACCATATTGAGGATGTATATGGCGGCCGTCATTGTCCCCAGGGACAGCCCGGAGATTCTTGCCAGCACGAACGGAACCGATGAGACAGGCGCGACACCGAGGTTCGATTTGACTGAAAAGGCGATACCCAGCGCCAGTATAAACAGGCCAAGTGTGTATATAATTGATTTTTTGATCCAGACGGGTTTGATGCGTGACATGATGCGCTCCTTATCCAGCTATGACGATTCTTCCTGACTTAATCATAGCATAAGCGACATCATAAGAGTGACAGTATTTTATGGGGCGGTTACAACCGGATATTGAGATATTTTCTGTATTTCTTGCGGCGCTTGCGTTCCTGGGCGTCTAGGACGGCACCGAGGGCTGCGCCGAGAAAGAGGCCGAGGGCGGTGCCGAGGGCGAGGTTATCGAATATTCTGCCGAGGGAGATGCCGATGCACAGCCCGATGGACAGATTAACGGACAGCCAGGTCACAGCCGGTTTTTCAACCGCCCAGCGCGGGCCTTCGAGGCCTTCGCCAGCGTATTTGAAGCCGTTTTTTGAAAGCACGCGTGCCGACGCGTTATTCTCCTTTTCTGTTTCGGCCTTGACGAAATAAACGCCGCGGCGACGAAACGCCCAATTCATCGCCGCCCTAACGGCCTCCGTGGCATAGCCCCTGTTTTGATACGGCGGGTCGATGCCGTAACCGAGCTCGACGGCGCCGGATTTTGGCCCGCCCTTAAAGCCGAGGCTGCCGATACAGATGCCGTCCGTACGAAGATAAATCTGCCAGTTGGTGTACCAGAGCCAATCACCCAGGTGCGCGACGCAGGCGTCGTGCATCTCCTGGAGCGCCGCGGCGAAATGCGGGTCCGGCTGGGGCTTATTTATCAGCTCCCCCAGCTGCTCTGTTGTCATGGGGACAAGGCGCAGGCGTTTCGTTTTGAGTTCGGGCATGGGACATCTCCTTGTTGGGGTTGAGTAGTGTTACGAGAGATGCATACATCGCAGGGGCCGACGACCTCGGCGGCCCATTGGCCGCCTTTATGCGGTGTGACGCGGCACAGGCACTCCTTCAGTCATTTGCTACGCAAATGCCAGCTCCTGAGAGATTGCGCTGAGCGCGATCTCGTGGAGAGGGAGCCTCAAGAAATGACGGGGACGGCGGCGGGAGCAAGCCCCCCGCCCTACGGGTTAAAACCAATAGTCATGCATTTTTTTTAGAAATTCTACGGTAACAGGATAGCCGGAGCTTTCGCCGATAATGGCGTCCACACAGCAATACGGACAGAGAGCGGTACCGCCGGTTTCATTGAGCCATACCTCAATTTCTTTGGGATTAAAGATATTCAGGCAATAGAAGCAGCCACATTTCGCATCACGCAGTAAGGCAGCCTTGTGGTTTGAGCAGAAATCATGAGCCTTTATATAATCATACATGAGAGGCACCCTTTCT
>CAZJCH010000142.1:0-402 GCA_964544005.1 uncultured Papillibacter sp. | reverse complement strand
ACAGCCGCGAGGGTATCCTCGTCCCTAATAAACCTGCAGTGGTGCCAGTGGGCGGGGAAGAGGTCCAGGTAGTCGCGGCGGGAGAAGCGTTCGTCGATGAGGAGGACGGCGCCGGTATCGGTTTCGGAACGGATAACGCGGCCGGCGGCCTGGAGGACCTTGTTCATGCCGGGGTACATGTAGGCGTAGGCGAAGCCCATGCCGTTATTCTCGTTAAAGTAGTCCTTTATGATGTTCTGCTGGACGCTGAGCTGGGGCAGGCCGACGCTGACGATGACCGAGCCGATGAGGCGGCTGCCCTTTAAATCGATGCCCTCCGAGAAGATGCCGCCCAGGACGCAGAAGGCCACAAAGGTCTCCTCCGGCTCGTCGGCGAAGGCCGAGAGGAACGCTTCGCGCTCC
>CAZJCH010000141.1:4992-6502 GCA_964544005.1 uncultured Papillibacter sp. | reverse complement strand
CAGGAGCGTCGCCGTCATTGACAGGGATACGAAGCTTGCGTCGACGCAGGATATGCTTGACTTGTTTGTTACCGTGCAATACGAGAAGGGCTGCGAAGCCTTAGTTGTTTTTAAGGAAAATCTCAGCGATGAATTCTTTGACCTCAAAACGCGCGTTGCCGGAGAGCTCCTTCAAAAATGCTCCAATTACCATATGAGGTTTGCTGTCGTCGGCGACTTCTCGGAGTACACGAGCAAAAGCCTGCGTGATTTCATATACGAAAGCAACAAGGGCAGCCTTGTCTGCTTTTCCGGTACGCTTGACAGCGCTGTCGAAACTCTTACGAAATAGACATAAAATGCCTTCTGAAAAGAGGGCGTTTTATATTATTCTGCTTTTTATGTTATTATATGTTAATTTTCAGCGAAATATGCCGATAAATATGTTAGAGCAAGAAGGAGTGATCAGTTGGGTATTTAGTGCGGAGGTTATCATAATGAAAATTAGCGGCGGCTGCTCCCCTTTGAATTCATACGCAACGCTCCACGGTGAAAAGAAGGATGTCGCCGCTCCGTTGCCTGAACTCAAAAAAAACGATGTTAAAAATACTCATAAGGCCGCCGTTTCGGATATTGACAGCGCGGTCAGTCAAATCACTGACAAAATCAAGTATCTCGAAAAAATGCAGGAACGTCTTCGGGATAAACTGCAAAGAATTTACAGCGACTCCCCGACTAGTTCAATCGGGTCGAGCTGCATGGCAAGTGCGCAGAGCTTTTCGATCCGCGTTAACAAGATGGTCCTCGAATACCGCCGAAATGCGGTAATGGCGCAGGCAAACGCTTTGCCGCAGCGCGTATTGTCACTCATCAACAGATAAGCGCCGTGTCAAAAAAAGCAGCAGGGGTAATCCCAATGTCATTAAGTTAAGCCAAAATCCGTAACTAAAAAGTACCCCGCCCATTTTTCAAAGAAAGGGTGAGGGTACTTTTTTAGCAAGTTAAAGCGAAATATTATGGGAATTATTACTTATATAGTGTAATCTGCTATAATTATCGAGAACGATAAACATGAATTTGTGGGGGTATTGTATTATATGGAACTGATTGATATTTACGATGAATTAGGTCAAAAATGTGGCAAGACCGAAGAAAAATACGAAGCTCATAGAAAAGCACTTATTCATAAAGGTGTTTGTGTATGGATTATTAATTCTAATGATGAGATACTGCTACAAACTCGAAATAGTCAGGTTATGTTCCCAAATATGATGGACATTTCCTTTTCAGGGCATATCCTAACTGGTGAAACATCTTTGGAAGCAGCTATACGAGAAGGAAAAGAAGAGCTAGGCATCGATTTAGAAATAGACAAACTCCAATATCTCTTTTCTTGTCGAGAGTATTTAGAGGTTGATGGATATTTTGAAAATGAAATAGATGATGTCTTCCTTTATAGAACAGATATTCTTTTAGAAGAGTACTCTTTCTGCGATAACGAAGTGAAAGAAGTATCATATGTACCACTTGA
>CAZJCH010000141.1:3460-4958 GCA_964544005.1 uncultured Papillibacter sp. | reverse complement strand
TACTGGTATCCGCCGTCGCGCTGCATAATATCCTCATGAAGCTGCGCATCCCGGAAGATTCTCTTGATTTTGGGATCGATCAGGCTGCCTCCGCTGCGGGCCAGTTCCCTGACCTTCTCCTTCATTTCGGAATTTGCATGTACAGCATCTCACTTCGCCGCGTAGTCGGTCGTTATGTAGGACCTGAAGGACTTTGAGAAAAAAGACGGCAGGGATACAAGCAGCGAGGCGGCGAAAGCGGCGGTCATGACGACGGTGACAGGCAGGTGCTCGCCCAGCACGCCGCCAAGGGCCATGGCAACAGGCGTCAGGCCGCCCGCCGTCATGTTGATGAAGGACATCACCTTGCCCCTAAGTTCCCACGGGGTCGACAGTTGAACGGTGGAGACAAGCACGACGTTAACAACAGCGTTAAAAAAGCCGGCGATCACAAGCATCCCGGCCATGACGGCAAAGTAAGGCAGATTGACGAGCGCGATCAGCACGATACCATAGATCAAAACGGAAATAATGAAGTATTTGAGCTTATTTTTCGCTTTGATCGTGGCGACGGAGAGCAGCAGATAGCCGACGACGCCTCCGCCCGTGAAGCAGGCCATCAGGACGCCGTATTTGCCAGAGCCGAGGCCGGGCGTATATTTGCAGAGCGGTATAAAGAGCGTCAGCCCGAGCATGAAGAAAAAATTATTGAGCGAGGCAATGAAAATGATAAACCGAAGGCCGACCTGCCGCCACATATATCGGAACCCCTCCGCCATGTCTTTGAAGAAAAGGAGCTTTTCCCGGCTCTTGTTTGACGGGATTTTGACAAAAGGCAGAGACGCGCCGGATATCAGGAAAGACAGCCCGTTGATTAAAAACAGAAGCGGCGCTGCCAAGCAAATTGGAGCCTGTATATACTGCGGAAAACACTGAATTCGCATTTGTTATCCTTGAGGCCGGCACAAGCTCGGGCACGGAGGAGGAGACGCCCGGGCTGAAAACCGCGCCGCAGGTGCTGAGTATAATGCCGGTGGCGAAAACCATCCAGACCTGTATATACCCGCCGTATGCGGCTGCGGCGAGAAGGACAACGGCAATACCGCGCAGCAGGTCCATAGCGATCATCAGGCGCTTTTTATTCGTGCGGTCAATAAGCACGCCCGCAAAAGGCGAGACAATGATACCGGGCAGCGTGGAGACCGCCATCAGCAGTCCCATCAAAGCCGTCGAGCCGGTGACCGCCAGCACCCAGAAGCCCAGTGCGATGCTGTAAACCGCGTCGCCAAGCGTGGATACGAGCTGGCTTTGCCATAGTATAATAAAGCTTGGCGACCAAAGCTTTTCGTTTTTCTCCATGTTATTTCTCCACGGCAGGCTCATTAGGTTCCCTGTTTTTTATCGGAGGATGATTTTGCCAGTCTGCGTGACGTCAAAGCCGGCTGCTTGCTGGATATCGCGCTTGTAATCCTCCTGCACCATGATCTCCAGCATTGCCGCGAACTGCGGTTTGTCAGCA
>CAZJCH010000141.1:0-3450 GCA_964544005.1 uncultured Papillibacter sp. | reverse complement strand
GGCATCGGTTTTTTTGATAACGAGATCGTAACACTCCGTCTGAAGCGGAATAAAGGTAACGCCCGGCAGTGTCTGGCCACCCTTTTCGCTGCCGACGCCAAGGTCCGCGAGTCCCCCCGACACCTGCGCCGCAACGGCCAGATGCGTCTTGAACTCATTGTTGTAACCGGGAATCGTCTCTCCCGGGATACCCATCAGCCGAAGCCTCTCGTCGAGCAGGATACGGACGCCGCTCCCCTTATCCCTGTTGGCGATGGTGAGATCCCTTCTTTTCAGGTCCTCCCAGCCTCTGATCCCTTTGGGGTTGCCCTCCTGTACGTAGAAGCCCTCCATTCTCTGGCCGATACGGATGACGATTGTCGGGATGCCCGGCATCATTTTTTTGATATAAGATACATTATACTCATTTGTATCGCCGTCCCAGAGATGCGCTGTCGCCACGTTGACCTTCCCCTGGTACAGCGCGTAGATACCGTTGTAACTGGCGAGATAGGAACGGAAAGCCGGAATATTGTCGTATTTCGTGTTCAGATGCGTTATAAGAATATCAAGAGAAACATCCTGCCCGCAGATGATAAGCTCGTTGCCCTTAATGATGTCGTCCCTGGCCGCCGACGGCGGCAGCGTTTTTCTGACAGTTGACGTTTCATTTTGACCGCCGCTCGTATTGGCCGGACCTTTCCCCTGTGTCCGCTGCAGGTACGCGTCGACCTCCGATTGCGACACGCGCATCTGCTTGCCGACCTTTGAGCAGGTGAGCTCCCCCCTTTTAATCAGCTCGTAAACAGTATTTCGCGCAATTTTTAGTATGCCGGCAACTTCCTGCGCGCTTAAAAGATCGCTGTTCATAAACCACGCTCCCGCCTCTACGTTAAAATTCCTGTCCGCTTATTCCCTTTTATTATAACAGTTCTGGCCGGGAAGTAAATAAATCATGGAATAAACATATTAAAATAGTATATGCTCGCTGTTTTTATACGAAGCTGTCAATTGACTTTGCGTTTGTCACACATTATTATAGATGTGTCTCGTGACAAACGTATATTAACACGACTTATCTTGTCCAAACAGTGACGATTCGTTAACATTAAGACAAGCGCAGGAAGAAATGCTCCTGATATCTACTGTCACAAGAACGTAAGGATGGGCCGAAACTTATTGAATTCACGAGAATTTTAATATAATATGGAGGACAATAACATGAGAAAGATTTTTGCGCTGCTGCTCGTATTTGTGCTTGCTGTCAGCATCGCCGGCTGCGGGACAAAGGCGCCGGCCCAGTCGCCCTCGCCGTCAGCGTCTCCATCATCATCAGTGCCACCGGCTGAGCCGGTTGAACTCACCATTTTAGCTGCGGCCAGCCTGACGGAATCTTTAAATACGGTCATCGCCAACTATGCCTCCGTCGCCCCAAACGTTAAAATTATTGCCAGCTACGCCTCCAGCGGCGCGCTGCAGGAGCAAATTGAAAACGGCGCGCCGGCGGATATTTTCTTTTCCGCAGCATCAAAACAGATGGACGCATTGAATGATAAAGGGCTTATGTTGCAGGATTCCATCGTCAAGCTCTTGAAAAATGAAATCGTGCTTGTCGTCCCCGGAGACGGAGCCATCTCGCTGAGTAAGTTTGAGGACGCCGCAGCAGACGCCGTAACAAAGATCGCTCTGGGCGATGTGGCCAGCGTCCCGGTCGGTCAGTACGCCCAGGACACCTTCACGGCGCTGAATATATGGGACAAGGTCTCTGCAAAGGCCGTCTTCGGCTCCGACGTCAAGCAGGTCCTCTCCTGGGTTTCCGCCGGCGAGGTGGACTGCAGTGTCGTCTACTCGACGGACGCCGCTTCCGAGGACACGGTCAAGGTTGTCGCGTCGGCCCCGGCCGATACGCATAAAGCCATCGTCTATCCTGTCGGCATTGTCAAGGCCAGCACAAAGCAGTCTGCGGCCGGCGATTTCATCTCTTATCTTGGGTCCGATGAGGGTCTGGCAGTCTTCATAAACGACGGCTTTCTTGCCGGTTAAAGATAAATATTAGGAGGGTGGGTCTTGGATTTATCCCCGCTTTGGATATCGCTGCGCACGGCGCTCATCGCGACGGTTTTCGCCGTCGTTATCGGGATCGTTGTCGCCTATTACGTCGTCAGGCTCGGCAGGATCCTCAAGGGCATCGCCGACGGCATCCTGACGCTTCCGATGGTCCTGCCACCCACCGTCGTCGGTTTTTTTCTGCTCGTTTTCTTTGGGATACATGGGCCCGCGGGACAGTTTTTCATGGCCGTCTTCAAGACGCGGATCGTCTTTTCCTGGATCGCGCCGATCATCGCGTCGGCTGTCGTCGCGTTCCCGCTGATGTACCGCACCATGCGTGGGGCCTTTGAGCAGTTCGACAAGACGCTCGTCTATTCGGCCCGAACGCTGGGCCTCAGCAATTCCTTCATTTTTTGGCGGATTCTCCTGCCGAACTGCCGTTACAGCATCATTGCCGGGACGGTTTTGGCTTTCGCCAGAGGCCTTGGCGAATTCGGCGCGACGATCATGCTGGCCGGCAATATCCCCGGCAAGACGACGACGCTCTCCGTGGCCGTCTACTCGGCTATGGCCGCCGGAAACGACGCGCTGGCCTATAAGTATGTGCTGATCAACCTCGTCATTTCCTTTGCCGTACTTCTCATCGTCAACCTGGTGGCCGACAGGCCGCCCGGGCGGCGGAAAAAAGCTCTTCCGGCTCCGAAGGGGGGCATCTGAATGTCCCTCGAGGTCGATATCAGGAAAAAGTGGCCGGATTTCAGGCTTGATATCCGTTTTAAGGCCGACCGCGAGATCGTCGGCTTTCTTGGCGCCTCCGGCAGCGGCAAGAGCATGACGCTCAAATGCGTCGCCGGTATCGTCACACCCGACGAAGGCGTCATCATATCCGACGGCGTCCCCCTTTTTGATTCGGATAAAAAAATAAACCTCCCGCCTCAGAAACGCCGGGCCGGTTACCTCTTTCAGAACGCCGCGCTGTTTCCGAACATGACGGCGGAGCAGAATGTCCTCTGTGTCATTAAAAGTGCGGAGGACAAAAACCACAAGCGGGTAAAAGCCAGGGAGATACTGGCGCTTGTGGGGCTCGACGGCCTTTATCACCGCTATCCTTCGGAGCTCTCCGGCGGTCAGCAGCAGCGCGTCGCGCTGGCGCGTATCCTCATGTCGGAGCCGCACATTCTCATGCTTGACGAGCCCTTTTCCGCGCTGGACAGCTATCTGCGCTGGCAGCTGGAGCAGGAGCTTGGGGCAATCCTTGGTCATTTCGGAGGCACTTCCCTTTTCGTCTCCCATAACAGGGACGAGGTCTACAGGCTCTGCGACAAGGTTCAGGTCATCTCGGGCGGCGCTGTCGTCTCCGGCGGTGACAAATGGGAGCTCTTCAATAATCCCCAATCCTACGACGCCTGCCTCCTCACCGGC
>CAZJCH010000140.1:0-6544 GCA_964544005.1 uncultured Papillibacter sp. | reverse complement strand
TCGCCAGCGACAATATCGATGAAGTTATCCACATCATAAGAACAAGCTATAGCGAAGCAAAAGAGCGTCTGATGGAACGTTTCGAGCTGTCTGAGATACAAGCGCAGGCCATCCTGGATATGCAGCTTAAACGGCTCCAGGGGCTCGAGCGCGAAAAGATAGAAAACGAGTACAACGAGCTTATGGAGAGGATCGCCTATTTCCTCCGGCTTCTGTCGGATGAAGAGCTCCTGAAATCCGTTCTGGTTGAGGAACTGACGGAGATCCGGGATAAATACGGCGATGACAGAAGGACGGAAATCGCCGTCGTTGAGGATGAAATTGATATAGAAGACCTCATCGACGAAGAGGAATGCGTCTATACGCTCACACACAGCGGCTATATCAAGCGTATGCCGGCCAACACCTACCGCGCGCAGAGGCGCGGCGGGCGCGGCATCATGGCGATGACAACCCGCGAAGAGGATTACGTCGAGACTGTATTCACAGCGTCGACACACGACTATATTCTGTTCTTTACGAATCTTGGAAGGGCCTACAGGAAAAAAGGCTATCTGATTCCCGAATCCGGCCGGCAGGCAAAAGGCACGAACATCATCAACATCCTGCCTCTGCAGCAGGGTGAGAAGGTTTCCGCGATGATCCGCATGCGTGAGTTTGACGAGCAGGTCTTTATCGTCTTTATAACGAAGGGCGGCACAGTCAAGCGTATGGAAATGGCCGAGCTGAAGAATATCCGAAACGTCGGCATACGCGCCATCACGCTTGATGAGGATGACGAACTGATCTCTGTCCGGGAGACGGACGGAAATCAGAAGATCCTCATCGCCACGCACGAAGGTATGGCAATCTGCTTCTGCGAGACGGATGTCCGCACGATGGGCCGTACAGCGGCCGGTGTCCGCGGTATACGCCTCAGAAAAGGCGATTACTGCGTCGGCGCCGCGAGGGCCCGCGAGGGAGGGTCGCTCCTGACTGTCACTGAAAAGGGATACGGAAAGAGGACGCCGATCGATGAATACCTTCGCGGCGTTGCGTGTGAGGGTGCCGAAAAGGAGGCGCAGAACCGCGGAGGTCTCGGCCTGAAAAACTACAATATAACCGAAAAGACAGGCAAGGTCGCGGATGTCAAGGTTGTCGACGACAACGACGACGTCTTGATCATTTCCGACGACGGCACCATCATCCGCATGGAGGCAACCGACATCAGCACCTACAGCCGCGCCACACAAGGCGTCAAGCTTATGCGCATCGGCGACGATGCGCGGGTAATCTCGATTGCACGGACTGACAAGGAAGAGGAATCGGACGGGGAAGCTTGAGGTATTAACCCAACAAGGCTGGTGTACACATATGAAAAAAGTCTCGATCTACACCGACGGCGCCTGCAGCGGTAACCCCGGTCCCGGTGGCTGGGGTGCGATCCTGATGTACGGGGGCAAGGCGAAGGAGCTGTCCGGCGGCGCACCGGAGACGACAAACAACAGGATGGAGCTTCTGGGCGTCATAACGGCGCTGGAAGCGCTCAAAGAACCGTGTAAAGTCGATTTGTATTCAGATTCGCAGTATGTCGTGAACGCCGTCAACGAGGGCTGGCTGACCAATTGGCGGAAAAAAGGCTGGAGGCGCCGCGATGGCGACGTCAAAAACGTGGATCTTTGGCTCACGCTGATCCCCCTCCTCGAGCTGCACGATATAAACTTCCATTGGGTCAAAGGCCACGCCGAGAATGCCCTCAACAACCGCTGCGACGAACTGGCCGTCACCGAGCGGTTGAAATACGCGACAAAATAAAGGTGAAATACCATCTGTTGAACGCAGATGGTATTTTTGCAGTATAATAAAGCTTTATCGCTTTGCGTCAGAATATGATATAATTGCCGCAAAATTAATCACTAGGAGGCTTTTTAGTGGAATTTACTTTTATGCATAACAATTTCAATGTTCTGGACCTGGAGAAAAGTGTAGCCTTTTATAAAAAGGCGCTGGGGCTTCTGGAAGCACGGCGTGTTTCGGCGCCTGACGGCAGCTTCACTATAGTGTTTATGGGCGACGGTCGGACAGGCCACCAATTGGAGCTTACCTGGCTCCGGGACAGAACAGCCCCTTACGACCTGGGCGACAACGAGATTCATCTCGCCATGTGCGTGGAGGATATGCAGGCGGCCCTGAACATGCATAAGGAGATGGGCTGCGTTTGCTTCGAGAACGCCGCGATGGGCATCTACTTCATTGAGGACCCGGATGGCTACTGGATTGAGATTATTCCGAAAAGAAAATAATGTGCTGCGATAAATCCATCACCCCCGCCGTAAAGGCGGTGATGGATTTATCATTTATCTTCACAAATGTCCTGGAGATTCTGGAACATTTTGCCTAAATTCACGTCAAAGAGAAAACAAGTGTTTAATGAAAGGAAATGATATTGTGAAAAAGATTCTGTCGCTGGCGCTTTGTCTCATATTGCTCGTTTCGACGGGCATCATAGCCGCTGCGGCGCCCGATGCGCCGAACGGCACATTGGACGAACGAATGAAGGTCATCACACTTTCCGTGAAAGAGACGCTGAATATCGGCGATGATTTTACATCGTTCAACGGCTCGCTCGACGAATATGCCACAGTCAGCCTCTGGTCTCTTTCCTGGTCTAAGGAAAACGAACAGATATACGTATCGGCCAATGAAAACGGAAGGATCGTCAGCTATCATCATTATATCTCGGACAGCGGTACGCCGTCGTCGAGAGGAAACATCCCAAGGTACCCGAAAATAGACTTTGACGAGGCAAAAGCGATAGCAGCTGCTTTCCTCGACAGAGTGTCCGATAAGGATCTTGAATCCGTCGAGATGCAGGGAAACAGCTATCTGGATTACTCGGGCAGTTCATTATTTTACCTGAACGGTTCCATGAAGCTTCACGGAGTTGAAACACCGGTCAATATCAGCGTTAGCGTCAATTCGGCCACAAAAGAGGTGTCGAGCTTTAACAGGAGCGACACCGGGCTGGATTACAGCGGCGTGACAAGCCCATCTGCAGCGTCTGATAAAGCCGCGGCCGCGGAAGCCTTGAAAAGCACGCTGAATATGAAGCTGATATACGCGCTGCCCGGTGACGGCTCACACACCGCGCGGCTTCAATATCAGCCGAATCCCGACGGCAGCTATGTGGTCGACGCCGTGACGGGCCGGCTTCTGGACATGAGCAAGCTGGATTGGTCGGACGGCAGACCGGGCATGAACAGTAAAGACGAAGCGTCGGCGTCCGCCGCGCCCGATAGCGCCGCCGGGCTGACAACAGTGGAACTCGCGGCCGTCGATAAGCTGCAGGGGGTTCTCTCCCAGAGCGAGCTTGATAAAAAAATTCGCGCCTATACCGAGCTCGGCCTGACAAGCGCTTTCGAGCTGCGGTACGTGAATTACTACACATACGACGATGAGAACGAAGAAACACAGGTCACGGCAGCGCTGGAGTTTTCATACAGGCCGGAGGATGATACTTCGGAGTACCAATACCGTTATGTCACGATGGACGCCAAAACCGGCAGGTTGATTTCACTCAGCAGCAATAGGATCTATTATGATACGGCAGCGCAAGCAGCGGTATTTAAGTACACCGACGAGCAAACAGAGGCCACCGCCCGCGCTTTTGCGGCTAAGATTCTGCCCAAAGAGATAAAGCAGACGGCGCTGCTAAAGGAAAGCGTCGGCGATAGAGAGACGGAAAGCGCAAGAAACTATGCCTTTGTGCGTACGCAGGACACGATATTTTTCCCGGAAAACTATATTAATGTCGGTGTGGACGCGGAAACAGGGTATGTTGTCAGCTTCTACTCAAATTGGTATAAATACGCTGTGACCTTCGTCTCCCAGGCCGGCGCGATCTCAGCCGATACAGCCGCCGAAAAATATTCCGCGGCCGTAGGTACAACGCTCCGATATGTCGGCGTACCGGCGTCAACAAACGAAAGCGGACTGCTGCTGGCCTACACGGCGGCGGATACGACGGTATGGGGCGTCAACGCGCTGACCGGCGAGTTACTCAAGGCAGAAGTCAGCGAGGATGAAGGTCTGCAATATAACGATATTGACGGAAATCCGTATGCCGCCATCATCAGCAAGCTTGCATCCTTCGGCGTTGGGTTCCCCGGAGGTTCGTTTAAACCGGACGCGCAGTTGACACAGTTGGACGCGCTGATTCTCCTCGAGAGCGCAAATGGCCGGAAGGTATCGCCCATGCCGCAGGACGGCGAAGCGGTGAGCGCGGCGGCGCGTGCGGACGGTGGAAAAGTTGTGCCTCCGGTCGGCGTTGATGAAACGGATGATATCTATAACATGGCCTATTCTATGGGGATCCTGACGCCGAATGAGAAAGAGCCATCAAAGCTCGTCTCCCGCGCTGAATTCACAAAATACCTCGTCAACGCGCTGGGTTACGGGGAAGTTGCCAAATTGCCGGGCATTTTTAAAGCCGGCTTCAAGGATGACGAGACCATTCCCGCGGCGCTTATGGGATATGTCGCCATATCAAGAGGACTCGGGATAGTAAACGGTGATGATAAGGGCAACTTTAAGCCCAACGATATCGCCAACCGCGTGATGGCGGCCATCATGCTGCACAACTGCATGAGCAGAAAATAAAACCCTCAAAAAAATGACACAGCCGGCCAATTTGGCCGGCTGTGTTTATCAATTGTTGATACTTTTCTGGTTTGTTATTCTGAGCCTGGCCATCGCACGGGCAAGGGCCAGCTTTGAATTCTGATATTCCCGGATGCTTTGTTTTTGACGCAGGCGCTCCTCGGCGCGGATTCGCGCTTCCTCGGCACGGAATTTGTCGATTTCCTCCGGTGATTCGCTGGCCTGAACAAACACTATGGCACCCTCGTGATCAATCTCAAGAAAGCCTTCTGAATTGAAAATCTCCAGAGTCTCATCGGGTGTTCTGATTTTAAGCGTCCCGACGACGAGAGGCATGATGATTGGGACGTGGCCGGCCAGAAAAGCAAATTGCCCGTCAAGCGTCGAAACCGTCAAGGATTCCACCTCACCGTCAAAAACCTCATGCTCCGGTGTGATAACCGTCAGCTTAAAAAGCTTGGCCATAAGTGTCAGGCCCCCTTTCGTCCTCAGGTATTCAGGGATTTCGCCTTGCTGTAGACGTCGTCAATCGTGCCGACCATGGAAAAGGCTGTCTCGGGAAAGCTGTCGGCATCGCCGCCCAGAATGGCGGCGAAGGAACGAATGTTGTCTGCCAGCGGAACGTATCTTCCCTTATTGCCGGTATATTGCTCGGCGACACTGAAGGGCTGAGACAAAAACTGCTGGATGCGCCGCGCGCGGTACACCGTCTTACGGTCTTCCTCGGACAGCTCTTCCATACCAAGGATGGCAATAATGTCGCGAAGCTCGCGATAGCGGTTGAGGCAGGTCAGGACAGCCTGGGCGGTATCATAATGCGTCTGTCCCACAATGGCCGGGTCGAGAATGCGCGAGTAGGACTCCAGCGGGCTGACAGCCGGATAGACGCCCATCTCGGCGATAGATCGGGATAAAACGGTCGTTGCGTCCAGATGGGTAAAAATCGTCGCAGGTGCGGGGTCGGTCAGGTCATCGGCCGGAACATAAATTGCCTGCACCGAAGTGATCGATCCGTTTTTTGTCGAGACGATACGTTCTTCAAGGCTACCCAGCTCATTGGCCAGCGTGGGCTGGTAGCCGACAGCCGACGGCATCCGTCCCAGAAGTGCCGAGACCTCATTGCCGGCCTGAACGTATCTGTATATATTGTCAATAAAAAGAAGAACGTCTCTATTCATCACGTCACGGAAGTATTCCGCCATGGTGAGACCCGTCAGCCCGACACGCATACGAGAGCCGGGCGGCTCATTCATCTGACCGAAAGCCAGCGCTGTCTTCGCTATGGCGCCGGAGTTTTTCATATCCTGTATGAGCTCGTTGCCCTCGCGGCTGCGTTCGCCGACGCCGGCAAAGACAGAAAACCCGCCATGCATTGTTGCAATGTTATAGATGAGCTCCATAATCAAAACCGTTTTGCCGACACCGGCGCCGCCGAACAGGCCAATCTTACCGCCCTTGGAATAGGGCGTGATCAAGTCGATGACCTTAATTCCCGTTTCAAAGAACTCGGTCACCGGCGTCAGCTCAGTAAATGCAGGCGGCTTGCGGTGGATATCCCAGTGCTGTTCGGTTTCGAGGGGTGGGCCATTGTCGATGGGGCGGCCGAGCACATCGACGACGCGCCCGAGCACCTCCTTGCCCACAGGCACCCGGATGCCATGGCCCGTATTGGTCACGACAGTGCCGCAGGACAGACCGTCGGTGGCTTCAAGTGCCACGCAGCGGACGATGCCTGGGGAAACATTGGCGGCAACCTCCATGTGGCGACCGTCGGCGGTGACCAGCAGATCGTTGATTTGCGGCTCTTTGTCGGCGTTTTTAAAAAGCACGTCAAGGACTGGGCCGCTGATTTTAATCAGCACGCCGTCATTGTTGCCGGCCATAATTAAGTGTCTCCTTTTCTCAG
>CAZJCH010000139.1:0-6549 GCA_964544005.1 uncultured Papillibacter sp. | reverse complement strand
AGATGTCCGACGAGGTGCCAAATCCCTATAATGCCGACGGAAAGAAGATCACCTTTTACGACGCGCTGAACGATTTGAAATCACTGTCCAATCTGGATATCTACGTCACCGGAAGCAACTCGCGGATGCTTTCCTCAGACATTCTCACCGAGTTTCGGGGGCGTAGCGATGAGATCCGAGTCCATCCGCTCAGTTTCGTGGAATACTATTCCGCTGTCGGTGGGGACAAGAGCGACGCCTTCGACGCTTACGCCTTCTTCGGCGGTATGCCGTTGATTCTGTCCCGTCCTACCGATGTAGCGAAGATGGACTATCTCAGCTCGCTGTTCTCCGAGGTTTACTTGAAGGACATCGTGGAGCGTAAGCGTATCCAGCGGGAAGATGTCTTGTCCTCCATCCTCGACCTGCTCTGTTCCTCCATCGGTTCGCTTACCAATCCGACGCGGGTGGCTGACACCATCAACACCAAGCAGAAACGCGCCGGTGAAAATGTCGTTGCACTGAACACCGTCAAATCCTACATGGATCATCTGTCCGATGCGTTTCTGTTCACTGAATGCAGGCGCTGGGATGTGAAGGGCAAGAGCTATTTCGATTACCCCAACAAGTATTACTGTGAAGACATCGGTCTGCGGAACGCTCGAATCGGATTCCGCCAGCAGGAAATGACGCATATCATGGAAAACATCATTTACAACGAGCTAGTGATCCGGGGCTGTGCGGTTGATATAGGAATTGTGTATACCAGCGAAAAGAACAGTCAGGGCAAGGTATCTCAGGTGGCAAGAGAGATTGACTTCATCGCCAATATCGGAGGCAAGAAAACCTACATCCAGTCTGCCTATGCGCTGGGGACGGAGGAAAAAGCCATAACGGAAAACAAGCCCTTTGCCCGGACCGGAGATTCCTTTCCAAAGATCATCGTCCGGCACGACATCCGTAAGCGCTGGTACGATGACAACGGCGTATTGAATATTGGGATCATAGATTTCCTGCTGGATGATACGGTAATCTGAGCCTCTTGGAAGGCTCATTTTTCGAGAGTCTGGGTATAGCAAACCTTGCGATAATGACGGCCTCCAAATAATGGCCCAACAGGTTTATGCCATTAGACGAGTAGGACAGGCAATGAAAAGAATCAGTAACAATCTCTAATTACTTCTTTCATACTGAAAGGGTAAGATTTATACTGTAGGCATTTGTGCCAACAGTCATACCAAAGTCCCAATATGACTCAAGTTTTGATATTATGCTTATTGGCAGATTTTATTTCCTGTAACTTTTTATCAACTTCAATATCGTCTTGTGGCATAAACAGTGTAGTGTATGTTTCATTTGGTGCCGGAACTAGGTTATAAAATGCATTTAGAGCGCCTTCATTACCAACCAAATATACAGGATTATTCGCTTTCTCCATAAAAGCGCTATGACCTTTTAATAAAACATTCTGTGCTATTAACCCAACTGTATCTGGAGTCATATAATTCAAATCGAAAAGTATCTGGGATAAAAGTAATGCACTTCCGAATTTATAGCCCGAGCTAATAAACTTCTCAGCAAAGCAATAACCGACCGGTTCTTTTTTCCATACTTTTTTAATGACCCTCTGGTAACTATTAATTGCGGCAGTTTTATATCCGAACTTTATTCGAGATAAAAAAGAAAACGAATTATATGCATACGCATTGGCAAGCGCTTCTTCTAACGGATCGTCAGGATGAGGACCGAGTATTGTATCTGGATAGTGTTTTCTTTCCAAATATTCAATATAGTACGGCCTTGCAGACTCTGCAGAATTTGCAGTAATTATTTCAACAGTTGTCGCAGCGCTTTCAACAATATGATGAAAAAACTCATGATGGAAAATTTCAAATAATACTAGTAAATCGTCCAAGAATTAACTGGACTTAACATCATGGCTTAAGTCAATAGAAATGTCTTCCATCTTGTACTTCCAATGGAACCTCATTAATTTCATCGAAATATTGGTGGATTCTTGTCGCGAGCTCTTCCTTTGATGCAACACGTATTCCCCGAAGCATTTGGCGGGTCATTTTACCAAAAAAAGACTCAATCATATTAAGCCATGAACCATGCTTTGGAGTAAAAACAAACTCAAATCGACCAGGTTTGGACTCGAGGTATTCGCGTGTTTCCTTTGATGTGTGCGCAGAGTGGTTATCCAAAATAAGCCGAATCTTTTTGTTCTCAGGATACCTGTTATCAAGAATCTTAAGAAATTCAATAAAATCAGAGCTTTTATGCGTATCGCTCACCAAGGGGATCGCTTCACCCGTAAGCAAGTCGATCCCAGCCAGTAGCGACAACGTCCCATATCGCACATACTCGAAATCACGCTGGATGTACCCTTTTCCAAGTCTCGGAGGTCTGTCCGGTGAAGTGCATCCAATTGCTTGTATACCGGGTTTTTCATCATATGATATCGTGTTGATTTTCTGGCCTTCAAAAGGAAGGAGATTGCCGTTCTCATCAAATTGCATTTGGGGTAAGAGGCTGATGCCTCTCACCCTCCATAATCTACGTTAGGCTATTGAAGTATACCCGCTTATATTATGAACATGTCCGTCATTTAATGATGTCCTTGCTTGATAATAGTGTATATGCCCATCGGCAACCTGTATTGGTGGACTTGTATATCGATGAGGTTAAACGTATAATCGACATTTTAGCTCCAGGAGGCGGTTTCATCTTTGATACAAATGCTGTAGTCAAGAACGTAAAACGGGAAAATCTTGAGGCCATGTTTGAAACAATCAGAGCATACGGAAAGGCATAACCTCATGTCAAAGGGACGCTCTAGGCATAGGTGAGCAAGGTGGTCATCACAGTGAAAGCTTACAAAGAAATACGACAGAGATACATGCGATGAGAGAGCCAGCGAAGCATAGCGAAAGCACTTCAAATACCCCGGAGCACAATGGTGAAATACTGCGCCGGCGCTACGGTACCGTGGGAACGCAAGACGCCGGAACGCAATACAACGGTCTTGAACAAGGAGACGGTAGCCTTCATGCATACCCCTGTGTCAGCTCTTCCAAACCACTTGTATCAAAGGCGAGTTCCGGGTTTAATGAAAAAGCCAATATATCTGTCTGGTAAGAAAGGGGCGGGTCCATCTAATCAATGTCGCTTGGATCAAAAAGGCACTGACTGTTGAGCTTCGAAATCTCGCCAAGTTCCGGAGTGTGCCAAAAAAAGCTGTTCCAGGTATCGCTATCAGGGGTGTCCAAATCCACCTGAAGCAAAAGTTGTATGAGTGGACCTGATGGACCTTGCGTTATTAATAATCCCGCTACATTCACGGCTTTAGCTGTTGTACCGTCATTATTCTCGTCCGCCAACAACCTGCGGACTGTATGGGATTTATGATGCTGCTTCTTGGTAGTGGCGTAATTAAATGGGGTGATTGATATAGATTCATTCTGCATGTGGGTAATAGTTAACCTCTTTTTTGTTGATTTTTTTATCATATTCCATCAGCCGGAAAGAGAGCTCAATATGTAAGAGCATATCGCTGTCATTTAAGCTGAAATTTAGAATTTCCTCGATACGTTTGAGATGATAGATAAAGGAATTGCGGTGCAAATGGAGCGCCTTGGCTGTGTTGGTGATGTTGCGCGAGTACTTTAAGTAGGCGTAAAGGCTGTCCGTAAAAGACGTTTTGTGCTCGGCATCGAATTCTATCAAGCTCGCTAACTTCGGATGGCAGAACTCCTTCAGATCAGACGAGTCGGCGCAGACTTTAGCGATATGGTAGATGGCATAATTGTCGTAGTTGTAGATGCTGATGTCGTTGTCTATGTGCATGCCGAGATTTAACGCATCAAGCGATTGAGAATAATGCTTCTTAAGGTAATCAAGTGATGTAAAGGGACGGGAGACGCCTGCATGGAGCTGATTATCCTTCAAGATTTTCTGCAAGATGATAGCATCGGAATCAGAAAACTCACGCTCCCTTGAGTAGCTGCTGATCATGGTTATGAAGTCGTTATAGATGAGGGCCTTACTGCCGTCGATTTCTTTTCGAGATAGTCCCTCAAATATGGAATGAAAAAACAGTTGATGTCAAACTCTTTGATATCAACCGTGATGACGTAAATATATCTCTTTAGCCCGAGGTTTAACGATTTGACCTTTTCTTCGATGACGCTGTGGTTTTTGATTCGACCTTCGATGAGGTCGACGATGAACTCCTCATATAAGAACCCCCGCGTGTAATGCAGGAATTTGTTCTTTTGCATCTCGGCTGAAATCGCGTTGGCAAGCATGGATATCAGCAGGTAATCACGTGCAGCAAACGGTCTGTTATACCCAACAACGGATACGGTCGCCACAATCCGAGAGCCGATGGTAACGCGGCAGAATAACCTTGGATATTTCATAGTGGATACCTTACAGCAGAACGATGTTTCGCTCTGCTCAATCCTGTCGGTAAGCTTTTCTTTAAAAATTATTGAAATGGTTTCCAGTGACAGCGCCCCATTTTTTATAAATTCGTTCAAGGCGATATCGTCCGTCTCTTTGACACAAGATGTGATAGCCAATGCCTTCCAGCTATTGTCCGAGACGATGATCGGGTTACCGAGAATTGTATATGCGTTGTTGACAACGCTCTCAAGTCCGCGCGCTTTAGCGAGGGAGGCCAAGAAATTAGCGGCGGCAACGAGAGCGCGATCACTCTCGAATATGAAATTGTTCAGGACGCAAAAAAGGTCGTCGAGAGCTGTCGCTTTTGGCATGATAATGAGATTTGCGAAAGCTTGTTTTTTAATCTTTGATGAAACAGGTATGTCTTCAATACATATAACATTTGGCGGACACCGCGCTGGTAGCTCGGAGGCCAGCCCAACGTAAAGCGTTTTGGAGGCGTCAGTATCAACATGGGTCCTCATAGGCAAAATCCTGTCGATTTGAATATCCGCGCAGCTCCTTGAGACATAATTGGGACGTAATGATTCGAGTTGTTCTTTGATCTCCTTCAAGCTGATTGGCATAATTGATCCTCCGCTATGACTGTGTTAAGTTATAACTCAACAACTATAGCTTAAATTGTTGGACTAATATGTAAAGTAATGGTGGGAGCGGGATATGCGCTTACGCTTACCCCTTCTCCCACCTCGGTATGTATTACAACTTTGGTAACTCGCGGTTTTTTCGGATCTATGAAAAAGTCTTTCTTTTCCTCTATTACCTCAGTAATAAATACGATCAGCGTGGGATAACTCATTGGTATACAGAAGCCCGCAACCTTTGTACGCCTTGTCAATCCCGCTGTTTGGCCAGCGCTTTTGGCTCTGACCTTGATTTTTAGGTGTCTTAATGTACCTTCGTCGGTTCCAGTTTTACTTAACCAGTTACAAAGTCCTATTCTGATGCAAAAACTTCCCTGGAATACTTATAGAGTTCTTCCCGATAAGCTGAAGTCATTATCGGAAATCCATACTTACTAAATATACATGATGTTCCTCGTTTTCCAAACCGATCCACATACTTACGGGCTTCGGCACGTTGTTCTTCCTCAGTACTGTTTGCCACGTCGTAAAAATCCGGAACAACGTGTAATGCAATTTTGTCACCATACATATCGTAAAGCATGTGTGTATCATTTATGGCCATAGGACACCAGGAGTCCCACCCAGCAGCTATAAAGTTAGGTACTTGAATTTCAGATTTTCCGCAGCTGTGCAGGTCTGCAATCTTGCCCTTCAAATGAATGTGATCGTTGAGTTCGCGCATATATGGAACAATCATCTCACGCCCAACTTCGGGCGAGAAGAACGGCGCTCTCTGCGTTCCCCAATCGTCGTGAATTGTAAATCCGTCAATATTATAGAAAGTGCAGCATTTGTCGATAAGTCTGCAAAATAAATCCGTTGTTCTTTCGAATAACTTCTTGACAGCTTCCTGCTGATCCTCATCAATGAGTGCCATAAGCGCATTTTCAAAACCCATGAAGGTTATGAGTCTCTCAAACCAGGCGCCGTTATGGAATGTGACCAGCTTTAGTTTATTGTTGTCAAGAGCCTTTTGGTTCATTTCAGCGCTCTTGTCCCAATCCCATGCATCAATGTCAGGCCAGGTGATGCTTGCCTCCCAGTCGTTAGCATCGTCAAAAAGCACTTTTCCATGTTCTATCATGGATCCGTCGGCGGATGGTATGAACTCCCATTCTAACATATCGGGGCCGCCCTTTTCCTTGTCCGAATACATGACGTCGGTAACAAAACCCCTTGCTCTATTTTCCGGTACAACGTCAGGGGCAAAAGACATTAACTCGGTTCCTGTGGGTATCCATATCGGCTCTCCTCTCAGCATCGCTCTCCACGCTTCATTTGGAGCTACCGGGAAGTTATATACGGGTGCGTCACCCCTGTGTGTCTTTTGGATTTCGACTATTTCAAGCTCTTTTTCGTTAAAATCAATTATCACGCAATGCACTCCTTCCGCTGTCCCGCCTCTTTATACTCCGCAAACAACCCCGCTATTCTATGTCCCTCGTTTGATCCGCGAAGCAGACCTGTAGCATCG
>CAZJCH010000138.1:6140-6555 GCA_964544005.1 uncultured Papillibacter sp. | reverse complement strand
GCCGAGATCATAACGCTGCCAGTTCCGGGCCCGTGCCGAGCCCTCGCCCCAGTACTCCTTCATATAGCTGCCGCCGACGCTGACCTTGTTTGTCGGGCTCTCGTCAAACCGGGCGAAATAGCGGCCCAGCATCAGGAAATCGGCGCCCATGGCCAGGGCCAGTGTAAAATGATAGTCGTGGACGATGCCTCCGTCTGAACAAAGGGGGATATAGACGCCCGTCTTTTCATAATATTCGCTGCGCGCACGGGACACATCAATGAGTGCCGTGGCCTGGCCGCGGCCGATGCCCTTCTGCTCACGGGTGATGCAGATGGAACCGCCGCCGATGCCGATCTTCACGAAGTCCGCGCCGCAGTCGGCCAGGAAGCGGAAGCCCTCGCCGTCGACAATATTGCCGGCGCCGACCCTGACC
>CAZJCH010000138.1:5838-6130 GCA_964544005.1 uncultured Papillibacter sp. | reverse complement strand
TCGGTAAACCCTTCGGAGGAGTCGATGCATAATACATCGGCGCCCGCGTCGATGAGGGCGGGGATGCGCTCCTTATAATCACGCGTATTGATACCGGCGCCGACGACGTATTTCTTTTTACTGTCGAGGAGCTCCAGCGGATTTTCCTTGTGGGAATCGTAGTCTTTCCTGAAAACCATGTGCATGAGGCAGCCGTTATTGTCGATAATCGGCAAAGCGTTCAGCTTGTGGTCCCAGATGATGTCGTTGGCCTCCCGGAGGGAGGTGCCGGCCGGTCCGGTGACGAGCTTTT
>CAZJCH010000138.1:0-5794 GCA_964544005.1 uncultured Papillibacter sp. | reverse complement strand
CATCCCCCGTCATGCGACTGACGCGGTAATCGCGGCTGGTGACGATGCCGACGAGCTTTCCGGTGGCTGTACCGTCCGACGTGACGGCAACTGTGGAATGACCGGTTTTCTGCTTGAGGTTCAGGATGTCGCGGAGCGTCGCGTCGGGCCTTATATTCGAATCGCTGACGACAAAGCCGGCCTTATAGGACTTGACGCGCGCCACCATGGCGGCCTGACTATCAATCGCCTGGGAGCAGAAGATAAAAGAAACGCCGCCCTCTTTTGCAAGCGCGACAGCCATTTTGTCATCCGAAACCGACTGCATGACAGCAGACGTCATCGGTATATTCATATGAAGCGCGGGTGTTTCGCCCTTGCGGAATCTGACAAGCGGTGTCCGCAGGCTCACATTGTCCGGGGTGCAGTTTTCGTCCGAATAGCCCGGTACGAGCAGATATTCACTGAACGTGCGCGAGGGTTCATTAAATATAAAGGCCATAATAAACACTCCTCCTCATACGTATTATTTTTGGCGCTTTTTCCTATTATAGCACCGGTTTTTGTGTTGTCAACATGAAAATTCGCTGATAAGCGAACTTTCCACTTTCCATCAAGTTCCCCGTCGGGAACTTGATGGCGTTCTCTGCTTCAATTAACGGCATTAGTTTCGCGTGTCAGCTGCCGCACCCATTTATATCTGTTGCAGCGGATAGCATTGGGGATGCACTTGAGGATCTGGTCCGACTTGAGACAGCAGAAGGTTACCGCCGGCGGCAGCTTGAAGACAAACGCCGACAGCGCGGCAATCGGGATCGTGAAGCCCCACATAAAGATCATTTCCACCGTAAAGGCGTATTTTGTATCGCCGCCGCCCTGAATGATGCCGGATGCCACCGGGTACTCATAGGCGGTCCCGACGACGGTGATCGCCAGAATGACCATGAAATCCAACGCCAGACGGCTTGTCTCCCCGGACACCGTATAAAAGCCAATGATCGCGTCTTTGACGAAAAAGAGTATCACGCCGGTGATGATTCCGAGCAAAACGAACAATACCTGCATCGTTACGGAATAGGGCTTGACCAGCTCCAGCCTGTTCTCGCCGACTGTTTTGCCCATAATAACGGAGGAGGCGTTGGCCGCGCTGATGGCAAATACGGAGACCACCTGGAACACCACGGCGGAGATGCTGTTGGCAGCGATGGCCGACGCACCCATATGGCCCAGTATCGACGTCTGCGCCGCCATGGCGACGCCCCAGAAGGAGCCGCTTAAAATGATGGGAAGCGCTGCCTTGATATAGTCCCTGAGATATGAAAAGTCAAGGCTGAAGATCGACTTGAAGGTGGCTTTCAGTTTTTTGTCGACAAAACGTATGTAAATCAGAATGATAATGAACTCGGCCGTCCAGCTGGCGAGCGTGGCGATGGCGGCACCTTCGATGCCGAGCTCGGGAAAGCCAAAATTGCCGAAAATGAGGCAGTAGTTCAGCGAGATGTTGACGACCAGCGTCACGGCCGCCATTATTGTCCCGATAAACGCCGTTTCCACGCTGCGCAGGGACATGACGAGCGTGTTCGAAACGGAAAAGATAATGCACGTGACGCTCGTGATGCGCATGTATCTGGCGCCTTCGACGATGACGCTCTGCTCGTTTGTCAGAAGCCGCAGCGCCTGCTCGGGAAAGAACAGCATAATGGCAAAGAACAGGAGGCCGGCCAGCAGGGAAAATTTCATGCCGACGTTAATGATGCGCCGGATCGGCTCCGTCTCGCTTTTACCCCAGTACTGCGCGCCCAGGACGACGATGCCGGCGGCGATCCCGGAAATAACCATCTGTAATAAAAAATGAATCTGGTTGGCCATCGCGGCCCCGGACATGGATAACTCGCTGTAAGCGCCCAGCATGATATTGTCAGCAAGCTGCACCGCCAGCGAAATCAGGCTCTGCAGGGAAATGACGACGAGCAGCGAGAAAAACGACTTGTAAAACCTTTTATCCCGGACAAACAGGCGCATGAAACTACCTCTTTCTGTAATGCGTGACGGCGCATTTTTCACACTTAATTAACCGCTTTATTGCCGTTCCTGGCGTAATGGAACATGTATTGCTGCGCGAGACCAGCATAAGGGCTGAAGATTTTTGGGTCAAGCCCCTGCGGATATTGCGCCTCAAGCACCTTTTTGACCCAGGTGTCCACCGGGAAGGCATCGAGCATATGGAGTCCGAAGAGAACGACGCAGCTGGCAACTTTGTCGCCGATACCGGTTTGTTTTTTAAGAGCAGACAGGGCGTCTTCCGGCGCGCCGGAAGACAGCGCTTCGAGATCGAGGCTGCCTAGGGCGACAGCGCGCGCCGCTTCCAGTATATACGGCGCTCTGTAGCCGCAGCGGAGCGGCGTCAGGTCTTCCGCCGACAGGGACGCCAGCTTCTCCGCCGACGGAAACGCATGATATGTCAGGCCTTCAAATTCAATTGGGTCGCCGTACGCGCGGCATAGCGCCTCGATAATCGTCTTGATGCGCGGGATATTGTTGTTCTGGGACAGGATGAAGGAGCAGAGCGCCTCCCATTTGTCCTGCCGGAGGATACGGATGCCGGCACCGTACGTCGTGGCCTTTGTCATGTAATCGTCGATACATACGGCGCACCGGATGGCTGCGTAGTCCTGGTCCAGGTCGAAATAGGCGCGCCAAATTTTATTGAAATCATCCAGCGTCCCGGTGATGAAGAGGCTGCCCCCGCCCCTGCGGATGCGGACGGCCCGACCCATGGCGACACCGACATAGGCGGTTTCGCTTGAGACATTCCATCGAAAACACTGGCCGCACTCAAAAGTGCGTGCCAGTTCGAATTCGGTGACACCGGTTATTTCAATTTCATGACCGTTTTGAAAATAAAGCATCAATAATCAAAACCCCGTTTTGGGTCAGAGTATTCCTTTAACCTGAGGTTATAGGAGTCCATTGCTGCTTCCTCGAAGGCAAGCGGCCTGTCGCCAGCGCCTAAAAGCCCCATGATATGTTTTGTGAACAGGGGGTTCATGATGAGGAGGGGGCCCAGCACATACGTCGCCATGAAATTGTTTTTACGGATGCCCTCGGGCTTGACGTCGGGGTTCCGTCCCGCTCCGCGGACGGTTTCAAACAGGCTGGCAACATAGTCGTCCCCATATGTATGCGCGAACTGGCTTTTAAGGCCGACCATGTCGAGCTCGCCGAATTTCCCGAGCCAGAGCGAATTGTAACGGTCCAGCATGCGGCGCTTTGCCGTCAGATCGAACAGGCCGAGAGCCTCAATTTTGGTGCCGTCCTCGTTTTCTATATCCTTGATAAAAACCTCAAGCGCGTTGCCTGTGGCGAGAAATATCGTGCCGCTGTCGATGCGGGCTTCGATTTTTTCCTTATAGGGCCGCAGGGCGTCAATGACCAGCTCCTGGGCGTGTTCGGTCATGGAGCATAAGTAAATCATGTCGACATCACCGTTTAAGAAGGCGGGCGGCGTTTTGAGGGCGGTCCGGATGATCTCCGCTTCGGGGATGCAGCGGTGAAGATACTCAATATTCATCAGATCGCCGTACAGGTAGCAGATTTCCGGGTACAAAACCTCGATTTTCATCTTATGGCCGCCTCCTCCGCCAGGTCGATTATTTTCCCCTGGACCCGGTAGACGAGATCCAGCGCGTCCGTCCCGTAAAAGAGGCAGACGGATTCGCCGCTGTGATATTCCAGCAGCGTCGGCGCGTCCAGCTCATTGAGGGTGCAGCGGATCTTTTCGTCCGGCACACCGGCGAACAAGAGACGGAGGCGATAATCCTTTGCCCGGGGGCCTGTGGCCACGATTCGGGTAATGTTTTCTTTATTTAAGAATTCGAAGTCGCAGTCGTAGAGCCAGGTGACGTTTTCAGACCAGTGCTGCTGGTCGTGGATGCAGTTCATCATCAGGATGAGCTCTTTTTGGCCGGGCAGTCCGCTGATGTAGTCGAAGGCTCGGGAGCCCGCCAGCGCGTTTTTGTCCTTGGACATCTGCATGACGACCGTCACGTCCCCGGCCTTCTGGGCATTAAAGCGTGTCTCGACGATTTTCGTCTTTTCGAGGCCCGCCTTTATATCCTCATGGGATAGTCCCAACTCGCGGAGTGCCGCGATGACTGTAACCAGGTTGTAGATGTTGAATACACTGTCACTGAGGAGCTTGTACGACAGTGCGCCGTTTTGATCCGATACCGTCATGGTCATAGCGTCCGTGTCGATGTCCGCAGCGAGGTAGTCGCTCACCGGCGACCTGAAGCCGCAGTCGGCGCAGTGGGCTTTGCCAATGTGGTGATAGCGGCGGTAATCGTAAACCAGCTCGCCGCGGCAGACGGGGCAGATTTGGACATCGTTGATGAGGTTCACGCAGGCCGTCACGTCCGTCTTCATCCGGTCGAGGCCGAAATAAACGCGGGGATTATCCGGGCAGATGCCGCTGGATATAAGCTCGTCGGCGTTTAAAATCAGCTTTGTCGTTTTTGGTACGGCACTCTCAATAAAATCGGCGATGTACTGCGGATGCGCGTTGCGCATGGGGGAATCGCGGAAGAGGTTCGTGATGACAAGAAAATCCGGTTTAACGTACGGATAAATCTTCTTTGAAGAGCGCTCGTCTATTTCCAGCACAGCCATTTCGTATTTTGATCGCCCGAAAAGCGTGCTGCCGACAAGAAGGCTCGTGGCGATGCCGGCGGCGACGTTGGAGCCGAGCTGATTGTTCAAAACACGGTACCCCTTGTCCGTCAGAACATCGTTCAGCAGATTCGAAACCGTCGTTTTCCCGTTGGAGCCGGTGACGGCGATGATCTTTTTCGGCTTGCCGACGCGGCCCATAAAGTCCGGGCAGAGCTTCAGCGCGAGAAGCCCGGGAAAATATGTGGCGTTGCGCCTTAAAAGCCGGAGCGCGACCCGCGCGCACTTCGATATCCATAATGCGAAAATAAATCTCAGTCTGCCCATCTGACATCTGCCTTCTCAGTGTAATAATTCCTGTGATCTTACTTCCTTAATTGTAGCCTCGCACCTGTTAATTGAAACGCCTTGCTCATGAAACTTCAGCTCGTAATCCGTCATGATGCCGACCGGGCCGTTTTCATGCAGGTTCCGCGTAATATCGGATAGTGTAAAGCCGCTTTCTTCAAGCTGACCCAACGAAAACTCGAACAGCGCGTCGTTGTCCGTTTTGAAGTGGAGTGCGCCGCCGGGGCGCAGGATGTCTTTATAAATGCTTAAAAATCCCTCGTGCGTCAGACGCCTTTTTTTGTGGCCGTTGTTTGGCCAGGGGTCGCAGAAATTTATGTAGATCCGGTCTGCCTCGCCGGGCGCGAAGTAGCTCCGGAGACAGGATGCGTCGCCGATGAGATACCGAATGTTCGGTATGCCCTCCCGGACAGCGCGTTCCATTCCGATGATAAGCGCTTCGGGCACGCGCTCTAACCCGACAAAGAGAATATCGGGATGACAAAGCGCCGTCTCCGAGGTAAACCGGCCGCGTCCGCAGCCGATTTCGAGATGGAGTTCCTTATACCCTGGTATCATTTCACGCCATTTCCCGCGGTAATTTTCCGGGCCCTCAATAAGAACGGTACCGCAGTTTTCAATGCGCCGCGGCATGTTCGGTTTTTTTCTCATGCGCATATGTAAACCACCTTGCAGTATTGTAGCATAAGACCGACATCAGCGCAAACAAAAAGGGAGGCTGGAAGAAAAAGACCCGGCCGCGCGCCAAAAAAGAACGGCCTTCGGCCGTTCTTTGGAAAGCTTGATATTGACGCGTTAT
>CAZJCH010000137.1:0-6561 GCA_964544005.1 uncultured Papillibacter sp. | reverse complement strand
CCCCCTGAAAAAAATGCTCAAGCTGGCGTTTGACGGGATATATTCCCTGAGTATGAAGCCGGTCAAGGTCATTACAGGTCTCGGCGTGACGCTTCTCGTTCTGGCGGCGGCGCTCCTTGTCTATTCCATCGTCCGCCTCATTATGGGGCACACGATCCTCGACTGGAAGATCGTCACGATCTCCATATGGGGGGTCGGCGGGCTTATTCTGCTCGCCCTCGGTATTATCGGGGAATATATCGGCAGGGCGTATATCGAGCTGAAGGGCCGCCCGCGGTATCACATCGGGGAGACTGTTGGGCTTGAATAAGCACACATGGCTTTGAAGAAGGGAATCGGATGGATTTAACGAGCGAACGCGACATTGACAGGCTTCTAAAAAAACACGGTTTTCGGTTTTCGAAAGCCATGGGGCAGAATTTCCTCGTGGACGCTGAGGTTCCCGAAAAAATCGCAGCGGGCTCCGGCGTCGACGATTCCTTCGGCGTTTTGGAGATCGGCCCCGGTATCGGCGCGCTGACGGGCGCCCTCAGCCGGCGCGCAGCGAAGGTGCTGTCGGTTGAGCTTGACAGGCGTCTGCTGCCGCTGCTTGAAGAGACACTGGCGGATAAACCGAATGTGACAGTCATGAGCGGCGATATCATGAAGCTCGATATCGCGGGCACAGTGAAAACGGAGATGCCGGACCTGCGCTATGCCGTCTGCGCGAACCTGCCGTATAATATCACAACGCCGGTGCTGACAGCGCTCATTGAAGCGCATTTGTTCGAAACGATCACAGTTATGGTGCAGCGCGAGGTCGCGCTCCGGATGTGCGCGAGGCCGGGGACGGCAGATTACGGCGCGTTCACTGTCTATATCAATTACCATTCCGAGCCCCGGATACTCTTCGACGTGCCGCCCGGGAGCTTTATTCCGCAGCCGAAGGTCACGTCGTCCGTCATTACCATGAAGCTGCGGACGAACACCCCCGAAGGCATCTCCGATAAAGCGCTGTTTTTCCGTGTCGTCAGGGCGTCCTTTGCCCAGCGCCGGAAAACGCTTGTCAACAGCCTGGAGGGCGCTTTCGGCGGCAGGCTTACAAAAGAGGAGCTGAAGCAGATCGTCACAGACTGCGGTTTTGACGCCATGGCGCGGGGAGAGACGCTGGACATCGCCGGCTTCGCGGCGGTTGCGCGCGCGGTCGGGGAGAAGCTGGGATGATTATTCCGAGAGATTTTTTCGAGCGGGAAACATTGACTGTGGCGAGGGAACTTCTCGGTCAGATTATCGTCAGAAGGACAGACGAGGGTATATCCCGGGGCATCATTGTCGAAACGGAAGCCTATCTGGGAGAAAAGGACGACGCCGCGCACAGCTACAAGGGAAAGAGCGAACGCGTCCGAATCCAGTACGGACCGGCCGGCATGGCGTATATCTATATGATTTACGGGATGTACAACTGCCTGAACATCACCGCGGGACCGCTGGGCGTACCGGAGGTCGTTCTGATCCGGGCGCTCGAACCCGTGTCGGGCATAGAGCTTATGAAAAAAAGGCGCCGGGCGGATAAAGCAGCCGCGCTCTGCAGCGGACCAGGAAAGCTCTGCATGGCGTTGGATATCGACAGATCCCTCTATGGTACGGATTTATGCTCGGATGGCCTGCTCTTTCTTGAATACGGACAAGCGCCGGCTGAGACGGAGGCGTCAAAACGAATCGGCATCGACTACGCGGTGGTGTGCCGGGACGAGCCCTGGCGATTCACAATATCCGGAAGCCCTTTTGTATCTGTCCGGCGGTAATGCAACCCGACGCGGCATGTTCAAAAAAGCAATAATTGTATTTTCAGCTAAAATTATTGACGAAACTGTAAAGATGTTGTAAACTTTGTTATGGCTCAGAATGTGATACGCATGAAACGGGGGGTTTGAATGGCCGTCATCTCAGAAGTAAAATGCGGAAGATGTGACCGCAGGTATTCAGGTTTCCGAAGCAGATGCCCGTACTGCGGCGCGCGCCGCAATAAACGCGGAAAACATGCCGACGAAGCCGACAACGCAAAAGCCAAGCTGGTCATCGGCGTATTGCTTCTCGTTCTTTTAATTGCCGCGACAATGGTCCTGATCTTAACGAGCAAACCGGATAATACCGAGATCTCCGAGCCGACGAATTCGGGAGAACCGACAGATTCGTTCCCGTCCGGCCCGAATGAAGACGATAATTCGGAAATTATCGATACGTCCGAGCCAAGCCCATCGGAATCGCCGTCTCCGTCGGAGATTATTATTGAAGTCGCGGAAGTCATTGTGACATATACCGGCAACCCCATAGACGAAAACGACTTCACATTGCCAAAAGTCGGCGATTCAATACAGCTCGGTTTCAAGACAATACCCGAGACGACGGGTAAAACGGCCACGTGGAAAAGCGACAAGGAAGACGTCTTCATGGTCACGTCGGACGGCAAGGTCACGGCCACCGGCAAGGGCTGGGGGACGCTGACGGTTACTGTCGACGGCGTCGAGGGCACGTGTATTGTCCGTGTGCCCAGCGCGTAGCAACCAGAACGTCATAACCGCGGCAGACAGAATTCCCTGTTTGCCGCTGTTTTTCTTCCGCAGTTATGTCAGGATATTCAGCGAAAGTGAAAAAGAACGATAAATGTATATTGTAATCAATATTTCGTTGCATCTTATATAATCACGGATATCAATCCGTATGGAGTGATGATATTGAAAAAGGGCTTTGGCTGGCTGCGGTTTTTTATACAGGGAATGCTGATAGTCATATCGGCTGCGCTGCTCGTGCTGTTTTATGCGCGTTTACGGAGCATTTCAGAGGAGGCACTGCCAGACACATATGCTGTCGTCACTTTGGCCGCCGTTCTTGTATGCGGCGCGCTCATCATCGTGACACAACTGCTTTTTGCGAAAAAAGACACGTCGCGCGCGCGCCGCGAACGCGACGAAGCCCTCCAGAGGCTTAAAAGAAAGGCGCAGATTGATGCCCTGACAGGTCTTTTAAACCGGGAGGAAGCCATTGAGCAGATTACGCAATTCCTGGCGGACGAGGGGCGGCACCACTGCCATACGCTCCTGATCGTCGATCTTGATAATTTTAAGAGCATCAACGACAACTTCGGCCATTTCGAGGGGGATAAGGTTTTAAAGATACTTGCGGAAAAAATCAAATCTGCATTCCGGAACATCGATATCGTCGGCAGACTCGGCGGCGACGAGTTTATTATTCTTATGAAGCATACGTCAACACCCGGCATCGTCAGAAGAAAAGCGCTGGAGCTGAACACCGCGCTCGAGTACCTTGCCGGCGGCGGAAGCAGCTTCTTTACCCTCACCGGCAGCATCGGTATATCCACCTACAACGGAGACGGAAAGACGTTTGAGACGTTGTACAAGGAGGCCGATGAAGCCCTATACAGGGCAAAGCTGGGCGGCAAAAACAAGTATGCTTATTTTGCGGAAGAAGAAACCCAGGAGCAGACGGATGACACTGAGGATAACAGAAAAACGGTCCTGAAGGAGAGCGGCGCCTTCGTTCAGCTGAAGGCCCTGATCGATAATATAGACGGCGGCATCGCCCTTTTAGAGATTGCGGAGGTGATCCGCGCGATATTTTTGAGTCACAGCTATGTCAGGCTGATGCAGGTCCGCTATAACGATATAAAGGAAGCAGACAACAGGGTTTTCGACTTTATACACAAGGACGATATCGACCAGGTGGAAGAGACGCTGCGCCAGGGCACGTCATCCGGAAAACCGGTGGAAGCCGTTTTCCGGAGACAGACGGAGAGCGGGGAAACAAAATGGCACCATATCCGTGCCGTACGTATCAAGTATGAGGACAGCGACAAGCCGGTTCTCCTGGCCATCGTGACGGATGTGACAAACCTCAAAATGACAGAACTCAATTTTCAGGCGCAGAAAAAGCAGCTGGAGACAGTATTGAGAATCAGCCGCGTCGTTACTTTTGAGGTTGACATCGCAAAGCGGACGCTTTATGTCGGCGATCCGACAATGACGAAATACGGCATTGACGTCCATGCCATAGAAAACATGCCCGAGCTTCTGATTGACGGCGGTGCGATTCATCCCGATTCCATCGACGAATGCCGGCGGATGTACGATGAGATTTACTCCGGTATTCCGGAGGGTAGCGCCATCATCCGTACGCTTAAAAGGAACGGTGAATTCACGATCGAGCGCTTCACATATTTCACCGTTTTTGACGAGAGCGGGCGCCCCGTGAAGGCTGTGGGTGTTGATGAAGGCATGGAAACACGGTCGGAGGCGAATCTGCGTGTCGAGTTCATTGAGAGACAGTACAGGAATTATTCAGAAAATATGCGCACGATCGTGAAAGTCGTCACCGCCGAGGACAGCTTCGAGTTTTTAAAGCCGGAAGACATCCCCGGTGAAACGAGAGAGCGTATAAAGACATACTCTGATCTTCTGGATTACAGAATCACTGAAACGGAAGATCCTGTTGACCGGGTGCTTATCAGGAATAAGTTCGGCATCGACAGCCTGAGAAAGAATTATTCCGACAGGGGTATGATCAGTCATGAATACAGGGTCCGGGATTCTCTTGGCACGGTCAGATGGAACCTGATGAGCGCCAGCATTTATGCCAACCAGTTTGACGGGAGAACATACGCGTTTATAAGAACGCAGGACATCACATTCAAAAGGAGACTGGAGGAGTCACTGAAAGAGCCGATCAACCGGGATCCGATGTTCGCGAATGTCTACACATTCGAAATGCTCGGCATGCTGTCCGACGCGTTTCTCAGCAGCGCCGAACGAAAGGGCAACAGTGCCGTTATGCTGTTCACGATAAGAAATCATGATTTTTTGCTTGAACAGCACGGGCGTATAATGCTCATCGACATGCTCGGCGGATTCGTTGGCAAAATCATGATGATCATGGATAACGAGCATCTCTCATGTTATGACGGCGAAAAATCAATGGCACTTTTCATCCCTTATGCCGGAAGTGAGGAGTCATTGCGAAGTTTGGCCGAAAAAATACTGAAATTCCTGAGGAACCCGGCGTATTTCCAGTTCCATGAGGAGGTTTTTATGGATTTCAGCTGCGGGATATCCGTCACGGATGAGGAGTCGTCCGGATTTTCGGAGCTTTATGATAAGGCGACGCGCGCGCTGCGTTCGCTGGATGAGCAAACCGACAGGCAAATCGCCATCTTCTCTTAAGCTCAGTACAACAGCCTGACGACCAGCGATGCAACAATAAATCCGGTCAGATCGGCGCACAGCGCTGCCGGGATGGCATAACGGGTTTTCTTGATTCCGACAGCACCGAAATAAATGGCGATAACATAAAATGTCGTTTCAGTGGATCCCAGCATCACGGCGGCCGTCCGGCCGATCAGCGAATCGGGACCGTATTGCTTGATGAGCTCGCTGCCGACAGCCAGCGCGCCGCTGCCGCTGATTGGCCGGATGAATATCAGGGAAGCCGTCTCGGGCGGAATCCCGATCAAACTGAATACAGGCTGAATAAGCCGGCATAACGCGTCCAGCGCGCCTGAGGCCCGCAGCATGTAGACGCCCGTCAGGAGCGCGACGAGCGCCGGCAGTATCTTTAAGATCACCTTCAAGCCGTCCGTCGCGCCGGTCGTCAGAGCCTCAAATACATCAATTTTTTTATGAAGGGCGAAGACGGCTACTATTCCGAGTATAATCGGTACAACAAGCGAAAACATTGCGCTCATCTTATTTCTCCCACACTCTTTTCAGCAGTTTCGCCATGATGATGCCGACGATCAGGGAGGAAAATGAGGCGATCCAGACGGCAGGCAGGATATCGAACGGTTTTGAGGCGCCGGCTGCGGCCCGGATTGCGGCGATAGTCGCCGGGATCAGCTGAATGGACGCCGTATTGATGATGACGAGCATGCACAAGTCGTCTGATGCGCTGCCGCCCCTTGACAGCCTTGACATTTCGGAGGCGGCTTTGATTCCGAGGGGTGTGGCCGCGTTGCCCAGCCCCAATAGATTCGCCGAGACGTTGGCGGATACGGCTTCCATGGCGTCTTTATTTTTTTTAGATGAAGGAAAAAGGAGCGACAGGACAGGCAGAAAAAGAGTTTTCAGGCTGTTTGAAAGGCCGCTCCTCCGCATGATTTCCATCACGCCGGTCCAGAGGCATGTGACGCCGCAGATGCCGATACAGAGGGTGACGGCAGCGCCGGCACCTTCCAAAGCCGCTCCGCCGACAGCGTCGATGTTGCCGCTTATAAGGCCGTATATGACAGCGAAGACGACCATGATTGTCCAAATCCAAGCCATTGCCATAAATGTTCCTCCACTGCCAAAAATAGGTATGTTATATAAAAATATATCTATAATAGAGGGAATATATGATAAAAAGTGCCAAAATTTATTAGGGGTATTCAATCGACAGCGATTGACAATTACGGTCATTTGTGGTACTATAAAAATACAGTTTTTAGGAATTGGTAGGAGAAAAACGAGTATTTTAGAAGAAAGGAAGCGGTTGCATGAAGTCAACAGGTATCGTTAGGAAAGTCGATGAGCT
>CAZJCH010000136.1:0-6571 GCA_964544005.1 uncultured Papillibacter sp. | reverse complement strand
TCACGGCATTCTTTGCCTTGAGCGTATTAAAGGTAATAATCTGCGCGACGTGGTTCTCACCGTATTTCCGTTTGACGTAGTCGATAACCTCGCCGCGGCGGCGCTCGCAGAAATCAATATCGATATCGGGCATGCTGACCCGTTCGGGGTTCAAGAACCGCTCGAAATACAGCCCGTATTTGATCGGGTCCACTGTTGTGATATCCAGACAATAGGACGCAACGCTCCCGGCGGCCGAGCCTCTGCCCGGGCCTACCGGTATCCCCTGATTTTTAGCGTAGGCGATAAAATCATAGGTGATGAGGAAATAGTCGGTGAAACCCATGCGGTCGATCATATCAAGCTCATAGAACAGCTGCTGTTTCACTTCTTCCCTGTCCCGGCCGTATTTCTTTTCAAACCCCTCCAGGCAGAGCTGCTTTAAATAGTCGGCCGCGCCGATCCCCTCGGGCAGCTTGAACTCCGGCAGGTGGTATTTGTTGAATTCGAAGGTCAGATTACACATATCGGCCACACGGGCCGTATTGTCGTACGCTTCGGTAAGCTTCGGAAACAGCGCGCGCATCTCGACCTCGGATTTAAAGTAGAACTCCTCCGTCTCGAAGCGCATGCGGTCCGAGTCGCTGACCGTTTTTCCCGTTTGAATGCATAAAAGCACATCCTGCGCGGCGGCGTCCTTTTTTGAGATATAGTGGACATCGTTTGTGACGACAAGCGGTATCCCCGTCTCGTTACTCAATTTAATGAGGCCTTGATTCACCGCCTGCTGTTCGCGGAGGCCATGGTCCTGAAGCTCGAGATAAAAGCTGCCCGCTCCGAAAAGGTCCCTCAATTCAAGCGCTTTTACCCTCGCGCTGTCGTAATCCTCCCGCAGCAGGCACTGGGGTATATCCCCCGCCAGGCAGGCGGATAAAGCAATGAGCCCCTCATGGTGTGCGCGAAGCAGCTCCATGTCGATGCGCGGCTTTATGTAAAACCCTTCCGTGTACGCCTTGCTCACCAGAAGGCAGAGGTTTTTGTAGCCCGTCTCGTTTTTGCACAACAGGACGAGGTGATTTCTGCTCGAGTCGGCATTGTGCTCCATATCAAAGCGGGAGCGTGCAGCGACATAGACCTCGCAGCCGATGACCGGCTTGATTCCAGCCTTCAGCGCTTCCTTGTAGAAATTGATGACGCCGTACATTGCGCCGTGGTCCGTTATGGCGACGGCTGTCTGCCCAAGCTCGGCCGCCCGGGCGACGAGATCCTTTATCCGGCACGCGCCGTCCAAAAGGCTGTATTCACTGTGCACGTGCAGATGCACAAAGGCCATATCTCGTCACCACTCTTCCTGTCGATATTCGACAAATTGATCTGTCGGCATGTTATATAGCTCTATTCTAATACTTCTTCGGAGCCATTTCAACACAAGTATACCGGTCTTCACGAACGGGTGCCGAATTCCACTATTTTAACGATGATTTAAATGAAGTTTTAAAGTATTTAACGAAAATGCTGATAGATTATTGCATTAACGAAGTGATGTGATATTATGTTAATATTAATTTTGCACTATGGAGGAATACAAATGAAAAGAGTATTAAGCCTGGTTCTTGTACTGGTCATGGCAATGGCAACATTCGTCGGCTGCGCGAAGAAAGACGACGACTGGAGCTACATAAAAAATAAGAAAGAGATTATTATCGGCATCACTCCGTTTGAGCCCATGAACTATGAGGACGAAAGCGGAACACTCGTCGGCTTCGATACCGAGTACGCCAAAGCTGTCTGCGCGAAGCTCGGTCTGACGCCGAAATTTGAATGGATTAACTGGGACACCAAAGAGGTTGATCTGAAAGCGAAAACAATCGACTGTATCTGGAACGGGTTTACTGTGAGGGAAGAACTTAAGAAAAACGTCGCGTTCACAAATTCTTATGTCATCAATGAGCAGGTCGTCGTCATCCGGACAAGTGATGCCGCAAAATATACGGATAAAGCCAGCCTGAAGGGTGCCAATGTGGTCGCCGAGACGGAGTCCGCCGGACAAACCGCGGTAGAAACGAGTCTGCCCGACGTGAATTTCACAGCAGTCGACAAGCAAGCAACAGCGCTTCTTGAAGTCAAGGCCGGCACTGCCGACGTTGCCGTGATCGACGCGACAATGGCTGATTCCCTGACGGGCGAGGGAACGGATTACTCGGACCTGACGGTCATCACCAATATGAATCTGACTGCCGAGGAATATGCCATTGGCTTCCGTCCGGGCAGTTCAGCTGTAGCGGAGTTCAACAAGATTACAGACGAGCTTCTAAAAGACGGTACGCTTGCGGCTATTGCGGAAAAATACGGTCTGACGGACCGTCTGATTACGAAATAATTCTTTTTGCATTAATCAAAAGCAACGCGGGGCAGGAGAAATTCTCCTGCCCCCGAAAACGATAGGGGTCGGGTATGAGCTTCTTTTTAACTGTAACACTAAAGCTTCTGGAGGGCTTCGGGCTCGCTCTCGAAATATTCTTCCTCACGCTGATATTTGCTGCGCCGCTGGGGCTTGTTATAGCATTCGGCTCCATGAGCCGCTTCAAGCCTCTGAAATGGCTGACAAAGACGATTGTCTGGATCATCCGCGGTACGCCGCTGATGCTCCAACTGATGATTGTGTACTATGGCCCCGGGCTTATTTTCGGTATTACCGGTTTTCCAAAAATCCCGGCAGTTCTCATTGCATTTGTCATCAATTACTCGGCGTATTTTTCTGAGATTTACAGGAGCGGCATTGAGGGCGTACCCCGGGGCCAGTATGAGGCCGGTCAGGTCCTCGGTATGACAAAATCCCAGATATTCTTCAAAATCATTCTGATTCAGGTCATCAAGCGTATAGTTCCGCCCATGTCGAACGAAATCATCACGCTTGTAAAGGATACTTCCCTCGCCCGTGTCATCGCTGTCTTGGAAATTATTATGGTCGCAGGAAATTACATGGCAAAAGGATTGATCTGGCCACTCTTCTATACCGGTGTTTATTATCTGATCTTCTGCGGCGCTTTGACGCTGCTGTTTGGCTATATTGAGCGGAAGCTCAGCTATTTCAAGGTTTAGGGGGGGGGCGATTAGGATGTCAATTCTGGAAGTTAATAAACTTAAAAAAAGCTTCGGTTCTTCCGTCGTTCTAAACGGCATCGATTTTTCACTGGAAAAAGGAGAATCGCTCGCCATCATCGGCTCCTCCGGCAGCGGTAAAACGACGCTCCTGCGCTGCCTCAACTTCCTGGAGCTCGCGGACGGCGGCACCATCAGCGTCGGCGGCGAGGTTATTTATGACGCTGCCACCCCTTCCACACAGCGCGAAAAGGAAATCCGCAGCAAGCGGCTCCATTTCGGCCTCGTGTTCCAGTCATTCAATCTCTTTCCGCAGTATACGGCCCTGAAAAACATCACAATCGCCAGCGAGCTTCTGGCTAATGAAAGGCCGGATTTTAAGGAAGATAAAAAAACAGTTCTAGCCGAAATAGATAAAAAAGCCCGCTCTCTGATGGAGCAGGTCGGTCTGTCCGACAAGCTCGCTTATTATCCGCATCAGCTGTCCGGCGGACAGCAGCAGCGCGTGGCCATCGCGCGCGCCCTGGCCTTAAACCCTGACATTCTGTGCTTTGACGAGCCGACCTCGGCCCTGGATCCCGAGCTGACAGGCGAGGTTTTAAAGGTCATCCGCAGCCTTGCCGACAAGAAGACGACAATGGTCATCGTCACCCACGAGATGCAGTTTGCACGGGAGGTGTCCGACAAGGTTCTGTTTATTGACAACGGTGTCGTCGTGGAATACGGCACGCCGGAGCAAATCTTTTCAACCCCGAAGGAAGATCGGACAAAGCAGTTTCTGGAGCGCTATTCCGGTGTGTAAAGCCGATATATCTGCACTTTTTTCAATTCATAAATTCATCAACTTCAGGGTAAATTAAGACTGAAGGTGGTGAGTGAATGGACGCTTCAAAAGCTAAAGTCAAATGCAGTGTCCGCGATTGTTATTACAACAATAAAATGATGTGCGAAGCCGGCGATATCGAAGTCAAGCCGATGGGCGACAATACCGTCGACACCAGTGACGGAACAAAATGCGGCACATTTATTAAGGAAACGGACGTTTAACAATGTATACAAAACCGCCCTCTCCATTACATTGGAGCGGGCGGTTTTGGTTTTATACTCATCTCCGATAGAGATGAGTATAAAATTGGCCATGTGGGCGCTTTGCGCCCACGGCCTTAAATCAGCGCGTGTGCGCGGATCGCACACATGCGCATAATACTAATATCCCTTTTTCAATGGGATATTTGTATTATATCGTCAGCGTGCCGCTTTGGCTTTCAATAAGGATGAGAATATTCTCCTGGACGCCTGTCTCCGCGTTGACGTAGATGATATAGCGGCTGCCGTCTCCGTTTTCGCATTTGAATTCGTGGCAGAAGACCTCATTCATGCCGCTCGTCGGAATGATCGTCAGCGCATGTGACAGTTCCTTCAGCAGGGGCGATATTTTTTTTCTGGCCTCGTTCTCGTCAACCTTGACGGCGGGGATCGTTCTGTCGGTATGATTCATGATATAGCCCTGGTTCTCAAACCCAACGATTTTTCCGTTATCGAGAGCGACGGAGACCTTGATCAGGTCGGTATAACATATAACGTTGTCTTTCGTGTAGGCGTAATTTACGGTCAGGACATTGCCATCGACGAGCTGGTAGCTCTGCTTCATATTGTTGTAGCCTTTTTGCTGAAGAAATTTCTCGGCGAGCTTAACGCCGTCCTTTGGCTTGATGATACTCGATTTGACGAGACGCGAATTGAAAACAGCCGAGATGTAGCCGCCTTTTTTTGTGACCTCATAGGTGATCGTCCCGCCCTCATCGTTGGCATAGAACATATAGACCGGCAGACTCCCTGCGCGTTCACCCGTAAGCTTTATGATGCTGCTTTTTGTTCCCAGAAACGCGGCGGCCTTTTTCACGGCCTCGTCGCTCGTGATCTCCTCCGCACCCTCGAGAAGCTTCGGCTTCATACCGGCAATGTGAGAAGAAAACGGCCCGTCATATATGAGGGTCGGCGTTTCCGGAAATTCGCCTTCCATGACCGTAAAGCTGTCTTTTAAGATATTGGACGTCGCGTCGCTTCCGACTTCCGCCGCCGTTCTGCTGATCGCCTCCATTTTACCGATCGACACGCCGGTCATACTGACATCGGCCATCAGCTGGTTCAGGTTGTCTGCCAAAACCGTCGCCGTCTGAGACAGCTTGGCGAGGTTATTCTGCTCCTCCTCGCTGACCGCAGTGCCCGACCCGGCTTTCTTGGAGAGCATATACGCGTAGTCACCGACTTTTGTGATGAAACCCGAAGTGTTCTGGAATTCATCCGTTGAAAACGGCAGCTCGCCTAATGCGTATTGCGCCGATTGCGCATTTCCGTATACTTCTGTGCAAACAGAGCTCAGCATGGCCGGCGATGTGGCGTACAGGCTCTTCTGCAGCGACGTATCGAGCTCGCTGACGCCGGAAACTAGCTCGCTGAATGCGCGCTGGTAGTCGTTCTCCAACTGCAGCTTATATCCCTCCGCTTGCAGGTGATAGGAGTAAGCCACACCACCCAGAACAAGAAAGCCGGCGAGAATATAGCTTGTCAATAAAACAATCTTCTTTTTTCTTCTCATATTCATGCTCCACTTTATTACAAAATGACGGCCGCATTTCTATGGCTGGCCGCTCTGTGTTTAACAGTTGTTACGTTAATTAAATGAAAAACCCCTTTATGGTTTATCGTTACCATAAAGGGGCGCCGTATGTAATACAATAAATTGCACAAGCTGCAAAATTTGGTTCGGTTATTGCTCGATGGTCAGTGTGCCGAGTATTTTGTAAAGCTTGGCCGTTTCGTCGTCTTTGTATCTCAGGCTATAGCTGATCACGACGGCCAGCACACCTTTATCCGTATCAACGAGCCAGGCCTCGAACTCTATATCACCGTCATTTGCCGACACAGTCTCGCCCGGTATTTCAGTACCGGGAATAAAGTTCATTCCCGACTGCTCAAACTCTTTATAGTCTATGAGCGAATCAAGATAGCTTGGAGCAAGGTCCGCTGCTTTTGCGCTTTCGATGAAAGCTATACTCAAATATTCGCCGGCTTCGGAGGCATTCATGAAGGTGTCGCTGCCTTCGGTTCTCGAATACTCAAAAATGCTCTCCGCAACAACGGAATAGGTAATAAACGCGCCTTCTGTCGTGATCGTATATTTAATTCCATCCGCCGTTTCCTCGGTTATTACATCTCCGTTATCGGTGGGGGCTGGTGATTCGCTTTCTGCCGCGGCGCTTTCCGATGGAGCCAGCGTGGCAGACGGCGTGGCAGACGCCGAAGCAGACGCGGAAGGCGACGGCGACGTGTCGTTTTCTCCGCCCGGCTCAAGCAGCAGGAGATAGACAGCTGCGATCATAATGATGACAACGACCAGAATGGCCACAAACAGGAGCATCTTTTTTACGTTTGTATTCATATATGACCATGCCTTTCTGCGAAAGGCACCAACGAGGAATGAAACAGA
>CAZJCH010000135.1:4576-6578 GCA_964544005.1 uncultured Papillibacter sp. | reverse complement strand
GCTTATATTGCGCTGTGAATCCGAATATCGATACATCTAATATAATGAAAGGCCTGCCTGTAAGGGGCTGGCCTTTTTTTACTGATATTGACTTTGCGGGTACGGCTGTGGGCGGTCGTTCTGAAAAAGACGGGCGGGATGCCAAAGAGGTGTATTCCATTATCCGCTATACGAATATCCCGTCGCAAAACGTGGCCATCAGAAACGGGATGGCCTGTATCGACACGTTTGTCAAGCATTACCGCGGTGTGAATATGCCGCATCTGCTGTTTTGCGCGAAGCGGCTATGAATAAAACGCCTTGTCAAAGGCCCATAATTGTTCCAGTATCACTCACTGAAAGGAACAGCTTATGGCTAAACAGGGGCGGGCGGGGACGCTTGAATCGACCATCATTATTTTGCGGCTGTGCGGGGGCCTGGGGGACGTCGCTGTTTTTCTGTGGCGCACGGTTTTGGGGGTATGCGTGCTTGTGATCAGGATCACTCCCCTGCGCGGTCTGTACGAGCAGGTGACGATTGTCTGCGCGAAACGGTTACTCAAGCCCTATATACAGGACGGGTATCTCGATTTCAACGGCATCAGGCTGGCCTGCGACGATCACTTCAATTTCTGGCGGGCGTGCATTGAGGTCGCGCAGGATACGTTTTACGGGTACCTTAAAAACAATGACCGTTACGACAAGGCGTTTTCTGAAATAACAGCAAAATACACCTTTGAGGGGCTCTACTGCTACGAAGACGAGAATACCGACATCATGATACATTCCGGCGACACGGTACTGGATTTGGGAGCGTGGGCCGGGGACTTCGCCGCTTACGCCGCGAAAAGGGGCGCGACGGTCTACGCCTTTGAGCCGGACGTGTCGAACGTGACGCTGTTGGAGCGGACAGCCGCGCTGAACCAGAGCCTGCCCGGCCATATCGAGGTCGTCCCCTTCGGCGTCGGCGCAAAAAGCGAAGCCCTGCGGTTTTACAGCGACGGCGATGCCGACTCGGGCAGCCGGTTTGAGGAATTGACCGGCGGCGTGATGTCATCTGTTAACGTTGTGTCGCTCGACGACTGGACGGCGGAAAACAATATAAAAGTCGATTTCATCAAGGCCGACATCGAGGGCTTCGAACGCTACATGCTGGAAGGCGCGCAGCTGCTGCTGCGCAAACAGTCGCCCGTCCTGTCCCTGTGCACCTACCATTTGAAGGACGACCCCCAGGTCATGGCGGCACTGATTCTAAAAGCGAATCCCGGTTATAAGATCATCCAAAGGCGCGCGAAGCTCTTCGCCTATGTGCCGGGTGAATAGGTGCTCGACAATCCCGCCGAGGCGGTGCCTCACAGGGGGGATTGTATTTCCCGGCGGGCCAAAGTATAATAATGCACATGCAGGCGATTTATGGTCAAGGTCGCGAGAACATAATGAGAGGGGTAAACATTATGGAATGGCACAAGCTTTATCCGAGCAATGCCGAGCCGACGATGGCGGACATGGCGGACTATATCGGCGGGGCAAAGGACATTTGGCTGTCGCTGACCTCTTACATTGAGAATACCTATAACACAAAGCCGAAAATAACCTACAGCGGCTGTACGGGGATGCCGGGCTGGAACGTGAAATACCAGAAAAGCGGACAGGCCTTCGGCACCCTGTATCCTAAGGAAGACTTTTTTGACGTGATGGTAATCCTCAGCTACAGATTGGATTCAGCCATGGAGGCGATCCTGCCGTCCCTCAGCAAAAAGACCGCCGAGCTGTACCGGAATGCCGGCGATTATATGAAAATCGGCAAATACATGATGCTGAGGATCGACAGCAAAGAGACGCTCGAGGACTACAAAAAGATCGTCGCCGTGAAGCTGCCGCCGCCTGTCACAAAATAAGCGTTTTTGAGGTGAGGCCATGCACCCCTGGTACATAGACCTGGACATGAGCCGGAAGGTCATCGCCCGCTACCGCCAAGCCAACTACGCATCGGTCTTTGTGCCGGTGAAAAAGGCGCAATAAA
>CAZJCH010000135.1:0-4566 GCA_964544005.1 uncultured Papillibacter sp. | reverse complement strand
CGGATCGGCTTTCTTTTATTTCTCAGCTTCTTTTCGTACCCACGTACGCGCCCATACCCCCTGTGAGATCGACGACATCGTATCCCTGCTTTGTTAGATAAGCGCACGCCCTGCTGCTTCTCAATCCAGATTGGCAGAAAAGATAGTATGTGCCGCCTTTTTTCATAAACAGCTCCGGATTGTTCAGAAGCTCTCCCATCGGGATGTTTTTTGCCGTCTTCAGGCTGCCGCTCCTGAACTCGTACGGTTCCCTGATATCAATGAGCGCCGCATACCCCTCGAGGCTGTCGATATCATTGATGTGCATAACCTTGCATGTATTTTTTGCTGTAAATCCAAACATAGTAATTACCCTCGTCATCATATAGTCATTTGCGCCACGAGCTGACTTATATTGATATAAGGTATCACTTTATCGAAAAATAACCGTGATTTAGTTACATTGACACGCTCCGGTATCTATGACAAGCTGTACAAGAATCACACACCCTGACAGGAGAGCCTCCTTCTGTTTGTTTTCATCAGTCGGGTTTTTCGATTTCCATATAGATGAATGCATTGATGCCGCTGTGCTTGCTTTGCTTATGGGGAACGCGCAGGAATTGCCAACTTCACATTCTGCGTCCGCTGTCCTGTTTATCGCCGCGCGAATGTGCTACCATAAAAATACATCTTGTCATATTTTTTGTATCCAAAAATGGAACGAGCCGTTTGTCTTTTACGTCAAATTATATACATTCTGCGTTACAGCTATTGACTTTGTTGGTATATTCTTCTATGATGAAATAGTCATTTTGATATCAAACAAAGTCAATATGAGACTGATCAGCGAGCTGACCAGTCTCAAGGCAAAGCCGTCGAAAGGCGGTGACGCAAAGCTATAGGGCCCCGTTTTTGAGGCAGCCAGTTACAATTTTTGGCGGCCCAAAGGCCGCCATCATTGATATTTATACCATTTAAATAGAAAGCAACAAAAGAGAAAGCAGGTAAACATGAATGAAGAAGAATTTTTAGCACTGCTCGTGAACTCTGTAAATCCTGCGAAGGCATTCGAAACGGCGATTACAATAACCCTTGAGCTTTTAGGGCAGCTTCGATCATCGCAAACAGCATTGGGCGTTGATCCTCGGGAACCTGACGCAAAAGCTTAATAAAATCGGACTCAAGTCTACTGAGCCCGTCATCGGTTTTGGTGACGGGTTTTTTGTTTTCTTGCCCAATGAGCTTATCCACCGTCACATCGAGATATTTTGCGATCTTAACGAGATTCTCCACCGATGGCGTGCACCCCTTCGTCTTCCAGTCTGACAGCGTTGACTGGGCCACGCCCGTCTCCTTGTGAACACGGTATGGTGTTATGCCTCTTCCTTGTAACAATTGCGCAAAAACTTCATACATCTTTTGTCACCTTATGAGAACATACGAAATAAAACGCATTTCGATGTATGCCCTCTTGACATACGACGCACACCGTAGTATAGTGGCGTTATACATCGGTTTTCGTAGTATTAAGAGGCAGAACGGCTGCGTTTGCTTCGGTGTTCGTTTACTTATTGTGCCACATTAAGTATATAACGATACCGAAGCAGGCGCAAGAAAAAATTAACACCAGAAAGGAGCGCGCTTATTTGGATAATTTGTACAATTTCAGCAGACAAGCCGCCGGACCACGGCTGCTGCCGCGCGCAAAACAGGAAACTGTTTAAGCCCGCGCGCATATCGTGAAGCAGGGGTAAACAGCACATACCAAAAGGAGGTCTACATGAGAGACTTATTTGAAAAAGACGAGCTGGCCTACATGGCGCGCAACGGGCTCACCGTCCAGCTCGGGGAACTGGCGCTCCGGTGCACCGAGCCGGACAGCACCAGACATTTCGCAACGAAGGCGACACTGCAGGCGACGCGGCTCGACATGCTCATTATGCCGCTCGTCATCGCGGCGCACAAGGAGGATGGACTGACTAACGAGCAGATTCAGGAGATCGCCGAATATCTCGAGCTCGTCGAAACAGGACTGAGAACATTCATCGCGGTGAGCCGCCTGGAGGATGTTTATGCACAAGCCAATGTCGAGCTTTGAAATTCCCGAGCCGCGCCTTGCCCCGCGGGACGAAGATGTTTATATAACCGCCGACTGCGGCCACGAGGTTTACGAGGGTGAGACGTATGTCTTTTGGAAAAACGCCAGGGGTGTGACGGTATCTCTTTGTCCCGACTGCTTCTGGGACAGGGTCCGCGAACTGACAATACAGGAGGCGGCAACACTGTTCGGCTGTGATCACACGACCGTTGAGAACGTGCAATAATAAAGCTGCGGCAGGCGATTATAACATGTTGAATTTATATTCAATATATAATTTTGTTATGACGTGACAGTATACGGGGCGCGCAGCATGACAGAAGTTTACATAAAGCCATACCTGGAACTGATGGTGCATCCCCTGTGGGAGGACAAGCCCTTTTCCAAGGGGCAGGCGAAGGAGCGGTTTTGTGACCCGTCGCTGCCGCCCGGCCTCTGGTTCTGCGACAACAACACATAAGCCCGTCATCGCGGCGCTCGGGACGTCGCTGTCCCATTTAACGATGAATGAGCAGGTGAACATATGAAAAGATCGGATGAGAAGGTGCACATATGAACAAATGCCGTGACTGTATGGCTCCGATAACGTCGTCGGGCCGCGTGGTCCTCTGCCCCGCCTGCCGCGCCGCCGCAAGGGAAAAGCGTAAAGCCGGCAAGAGGGAGAAGTCGCAGGCCCGGTATCGCTTGGAGCAAAAACATAAATTGCCCGGTGAAAGGGGCGTCTATCGTTCGAAACCGCCGCGCTCCTGCCTGACAAAAGGCTGCGCCAAATATGCAGCCAACAACAGAGCCCGGTACTGCCCCGCCTGCAACCGCGAGCGCCGCCTCCTCCGCCAAAAGCAGTACCGTGAGCAGCAGAGGGCCGACATCCTCGACCTCCCCCCCGAGCCCCCCACCAACCTCAAATGGCTCGACAGCTTCAGCCCCTGGGCCAAATCCGGCCTGAGCTACGCCGAATATCAAAAGGCGGAATGGATGAAGGGGAGGAAATAAATCGAGGTCGGTTCCGTGCCAGACATGGAACCGACCTTCGTTTTATCCGTTTGCTTCCTCCCGGGGTTCGACGGCTTCGATCTGCTCAACCGTGTTGAAGGTTTGGACGGGGCAGCCGACGAGGTGGACTTGAACCAGGGTGGCAAGATGGGCCAGGGGCGTGATGTCCTCGATGGGGTTGTTGTTCAGGTGCAGGCGCTCGATGCTTTTCCAGCCGAGAAGCGGGGTGAGGTCGGCGATCGTGTTGTCGCTCAGCCATGCCTCCTCGAGCTTTTCCATACCGGAAAGGGGCGAAAGGTCCGATATTTGATTGCCGTCCAGGCGGAGACAGGTCAGCGCCGTCAGGCCGGACAGGGGTGAGATGTCGGTGATTTGATTGGCATCCAGACGGAGGACGGTCAGCTGCTTCAGCCCCGACAGGGGCGTAAGGTCTTCGATTTGATTGCCGGAGAGGTCGAGCGAGGTGAGATTCACGAGGGCGGCCAGGGGTGTGATATCGGTGAGTCCCCACCCGCTCGTGATGGCGGGATTCAGCTCTGTCACCTTCAGGAAATCCTCTTTTGAAAGCGCGCCCGTCAGCCGGCCGCTGGCGCGGCGGATGGCGCCCTCGATATACGGATAGTCCCCGATGGTCCGGATATCGAAGCCCGACAGGATATAGCTCGAGCGCGGCGCCGCCACCGTCCCGTCGTCGGCGCGCCATGTGCCGTTATCGAGCAGCAGGCGCAGCGTACCAATAGCTTCTCCCCTGTCATTGACGGCGGAAAGTGCCAGCGTATTGTCCTCAAAAAGCCCTTCATAGTCGGCGGCGCCTGAAACGCCGCAGGAGATGGTCAGCGCTTCCGGCGACGCCTCCAGCGACCATGTCCCGTCGTTAAACGCCTCCCCGGCCGGATGAGCGAGCCATTCCCCGCTGTCATATTGAAACGTCGTCAGGTGCAGGACGACGGTTTCCGGCGTGAACAGCTTGTCAAGAATGACGATGTAATAAGCCTCTCCCGACTGGATAATTTCATAATGAAGCGGGACGGTGACGTTTTCGGAGACCGGCGCCGTATAAAGGCGCACCACACCGGCCGCATCGGCCCCCTGCTGCCAGCTCTGGAGGAAAAGCACCTTTTGCGTGCCCATGTCGAGGGTTTTCGGTCCGAACCCGATCAGCCTGTATGTCACGGCTCCGATATGGACCGTCCCGAAAAACCCCAGGTCAAAGCTTTCATCCCCTGCCAGAAGGCCCGCCCTCGTCATGGAGACGCTGTCCTTCTCCCGAAGGACGCCCTCCATGGCCTCGGCGCAGCGCGCGCAGGCCTCATACCTGTCGTCAGGGCGCGCCCCGGGATCGTACAGTCCCAATTCGCGATGCAGCGACGCGAGTACCGGCTCGGACGGAGAGGCGACCGGCGGCGGGGCGAGGACGGCCGCGTTTTTGTCGTTGCTCAAATAGATGACGCCCATGCAAAGGAGCAGTAATACGATAACGGCGGCAAGCCCCG
>CAZJCH010000134.1:0-6579 GCA_964544005.1 uncultured Papillibacter sp. | reverse complement strand
ATATGAAAAGAATAGCCGCCGCGCTCTGCCTGATTCTGATTTTATCTTTTCAGGCAGGGTGCGAAAACAAGCAAGCCGGCGGGGAAACAGCCGCCGCGCAGGTCTCTGCCTCTGAAGCGGCAAGACCCGAAGTCATTATAGACGGCATGACATTTACCGTTAACGGCACGACCTACGACATTACCAAGCTTGACAGCAGCTCCAACGCCATCGTTCAATGCGACTATATCACGGATACTGTATTTATCCTCGACTGTCATATCAGTCCCAATATGTCCTTTTACGCAGTGTTTAATGCCGATACGGACGATTATGTAAACAGCTTCTACGGGGTTAATTGTACCTGGCTCGACAATAATCCCGAGAGTATTATTTATACCCGTGACAATACCGTATTCGACGCGTCGGGCCAGGCGCTCTACACAGCTGAAATAACGCAAACGCAGTATATCTATGAGCTGGGATTGTCTCAGGACGGCAAAACCGTCACTGTAACCGTCGTGGACAACGCCGCCAGCGAGCATGATAGGAAAACCTATACGTTTGACAGAAGATAATCGTTATCCCATCTATGCGTTATACCCTGTGTTTTTCCTTCTTCTTTTGATACATTCTGAGATCGGCCAGATACAGCAGTTTGCTGAGGTTGCTGCTGTCTGTGGGATAAGAGGAATACCCCAGGCTTAAGCCTTTAAAAGTCAGGGCATACTGGTTGCTGGCAAACCTCAGCTTTTCCAAGGCTTTGCAAAAAGCCTCCGCTTCCATGCTGCCAACGAGGCATACGAATTCATCGCCGTGTAAGCGGTAGAACCCGCTCTCGTCTTGAAGAAGCGCCTTGACGGCTTTAACAAACTCCAGCAGGTACAAGTCGCCGGCTTCATGCCCGTACATGTCATTAATCGCCTTAAAATTATCCAGGTCCACAAATATGATCGCAAAATGCTGATTGGTATTCATCTTGCGATGCACATCCTCATAAAAGCCCTCGCGGTTTTTGAGTTGGGTAAGCGCATCAATTTTTGTGATCTGGCTTAATTCCCTGGCCCTGATATTCACGGAAACCAATTTAAAGCACAGCTTATAGGTCAGTATGGTGTTGATGATGATGACAAAGAGTAAAATGATGTCAAACGGGCGGGAATTGCCCTCGGCGAAGATGAGATTTGCAAGGAAGAGTATGAAAAACCAGGACAGGCTGATCGCCAAGAGAGAGTCCAGCGTTTTATCGTTGATATTTTTCAGGATATTCACAAATATGTTGTTCACAAGCTTGATATAGTAAGGAAGCGTCACGATAAATAAGATCGACTGGACAATGATAACGGCCAGGCTAACATTCTCCGTCGGGTATAAGGAGCCGGCGCGGAAAGATAACGAATAGGCAAACATTGTGTAAATCCACGACAAAGACATGACGATTATCAAATGCTTTATCGGCTGTTCGAGTAAAAAATACAGCGGGATGACATATACAAAGCCAAACAGCATGAAAAGGCCGTTGCCTTTCTCAATGCCCGGTAAGAATGATATAACAGGCAGTAAAGCCGCGGTTACCAGGATCGTCACAAGAGACAATGAGAGCAGCGAGGCAAATTTCGAATTGCGTCTTTTCGAACACTTATATGTCGTGTATGTATTAATGCACAGAACTTCCAATATGGTGATTATAGTATAGACGCTCATGATCTCACCTCGATTCCGCTTCGCCCTAAAAAGGGAAATAATGTCTACCATATATATCGTCACATTTATGTTTTTAAAGAGAGTAAACTTAAGCCGTCAACCGAGATCGCCCGGTTGGCGGCTCATGACACGCGTCGGCCGGACCGGCGCAGCACCGCGCTGCTCACCCCCGCCCCGGGCCCAGGTCAGGAAGCAACAGTTACATTTGACTTTCCCGCACACCTGATGGATAATAAAAGTAAATACGAGAGAAAGAACGGACGGTGCTTTTTATGATCGAGCTGCCTGAGGGGATCGTTCTGGCAAAGCAGCTGGAAGGTACGCTGCGCGGTAAAAAAATAATCTCCGTCAAGGCAAACGCGTCGCCCCATAAGCTGGCATGGTTTAACGGCGATCCGGCAACGTACGAAACGCTGTTTGCCGGCCGAACCGTCGACGGTGCTTTTTCTTACGGCGGGAAGCTTCATATCAAGCTCTCCGGGGGCGCCGGCTTCATGTTCTGCGATGGCGTCAATCTCCGGTATTACGCGGGCGAGGCCGAGCTCCCAAAGAAGCATCAGCTGCTCCTGGCGTTTGATGACGGTTCGTATCTCGCCGGCACCGTTCAGATGTACGGCGGTATCTACGGGTATCTGGGTGCGCTCGATAATGTATACGACCGCCTCGCCCGCGAGAAGCCGGATGTTTTATCGGACAGCTTCACACTTGACTACTTTTTGTCGCTGCGGGACGGGGCACTGAAGCCGAAGCATTCGGCCAAGGCCTTTCTCGCGACGGAGCAGAGAATTCCCGGCCTCGGCAACGGCGTCGTGCAGGACATCCTGTATAACGCCGGCATCAGCCCAAAACGCGATATCGCAACGCTGACGCCGGATGAGACAGCCCGGCTGTATGATTCCGTCCGGTTGATCATCGCTGATATAATCAAGGGGGGCGGCCGCAACGTCGAAAAGGACCTGTATGGCAATCCCGGCGGGTACGAGACCGTTATGAGTGCCAACACCTACATGTTTCCGTGCCCGCGTTGCGGCGGCGGTATCAAAAAGGAAGCTTATATGGGCGGCAGCGTGTACTACTGCCCTGCTTGCCAGAAATAGAGCTGTCGTATCGAAAACTCAGGCTTGTTTATGAAAGTGGCTGTTCGATCAGCCACTTTTTGTATCACTTTTGGATTTTATTTTATATATTATCATAAAAAGTTGACTTTTTTTAAGGTGTGGTTGATAATTCAATTAAGCTAAACCCGGGAGGACGTATGAATATTTATCTGATCATGCACGGAGAAATGCAGCCCGGAGGGACAGCGGATTCATCGTCCGGCCTGAGCTGTATCGGCGTATTTCAGGCTAAGTGCCTCGGCAGCCGCCTCACGCAATATCAAATAGAAAAAATCTATACAAGCGACGCGTCCTGCGCTGAGCAGACGTCGGAGATAATCAACAGGTATGTGGCGGCGGAAATTATAAAACGCCATGAGTTAAGAGATATCGAAATGGGCAGCTTTTTACGGGGTTGGGATTATTTAAACGAATTTCACCCTGCTTTTTCAGAGAAATATGCCGCACACACCGAGGATGTTCCCGATCTGAGTGAGAACCACTGGAAGGTCGTCAAAACGGTACGGATGTTATGCTGCGTTCGAGTAAGGTTTTAGATGAAATTCTTGAATCCGGCTGCCAAAACGTCGCAGTTGTCTCACACACGGAGACAATCAGGGCTTTAATCTGCGGCACGCTGGGCCTAGGCCAGGAACGGCGGTTTTTCATCGGGTCGCCTATCGAACACTGCAGTATCAGTATTCTGCATCACGATAAAGAAAGCGGCCGGATGACGCTGCATACCATCAACGACCATGCGCATCTTGAAATTTTAAACAATGGCAGCCGAACGTGGTTTTCATAGTTGCCCGGTTTTTCGTATCAGGTTCTGTATTGACCCATACAGAACCTTTTATTTTATGGAAAATCTTGTTGACAGACAGCGTTGCTTGTGTATTATTACCCCATCAGACAGAGTACCATCATATTGAGCACTGTCTGTTGGAGCACTGTCAGTCAGAGCACTACTGTATCAAGGGGGGTAAGGGTTTGAACAGCGATGTCATCCGCGGGCATCTTGACGCCATCATATTACGTCTGATTTTCGAGAAGGACCGTTACGGATATGAACTTTCAAAGGAGATCGAGGCCCGGACAAACGGGGATTTTAAGATCAAGGAAGCAACCTTATATGCTGTTTTCCAGCGTCTTGAAAAGAAAGAACTGATCCATTCCTATCTGGGCGACAAATCCCTGGGCGGGCAAAGGCGTTATTATTCCATTACAAGCCTGGGCCGCGCCTATCTGAACGAGGAGCTCAGAGAATGGCACAAAACGAAAGAAATTATCGATATTTTATTGGAGGGTCAGCAATGAACAAGATCGAAGAGCATGTCTACAAATCATTCAGGGAAATACCCGACAGCGACCGAAAAAATCAACTGACACGGGATATTATTCAGGACATGCAGGAGATGGTCGCAGACCTCGTCGCTGGCGGGAAGGCAGAGGAAGACGCCGTCAACAAAGCCATCATCGAGTTCGGGGATATCAGCGACCTAAAAGCCGAGCTGGCTCCGGCAGCGAAAGCCCTGAACCGGCACAGCTTGGGACTGGCTTATTCGGTCGTTGGCAGCCTCCTGATCATTCTGCTTGTCGTATTCGTTAATTTCTATTACACACCCCGCGTCATCTGGTGCGTCTACCCCATTTTCGCCGTTCTCTGGTGGCCGCTGACGATGCTGTTTGTCTATCTGAGGAAACGGTAGCGCAATGCGGTTAATGGAGGTTTTTATGAATTCTTATGGAAAGCACCGGTACGCCGTTAGCTTTGCGGCGGCGGGAGCAGCGTTGACGATTCTCTTCCTCTTTATCGTCAATTACGTCACAAGCCCTCATTATCCCTGGTTTATTTACCCGGCTTTCGCTGCCTTATGGTGGCCGCTGTCGGTACTGCTGGCGCGGAAATATCGGAAGGCCTATGCCTTTGCCGGGAGCATCCTGATCCTGATTTACCTTATAACAATAAACCTTGTGTTTTCCCCCTTCCATCTCTGGGTCCTGTATGCCGCGTTTCCCGTCCTGTGCTGGCCGGTGATTTTGTGCCTCGGCAAACGGGCCGGACGCCTCCCGGCTGCAGCAGCAATCAGCATGGCTGCCATCGCTTACTATTTTCTTCTGAATACGTATTACTCGCCCGGCTTTCCCTGGTTCATATTCCCGACATATGCCGTTTTATGGTGGCCAATCTCTGTTCTGTATGCAAAAAAATCAAAATTACTGCAGCTTTCGTTAGGTGGCGCTCTTATAACTATTGCATTCTTCATTGTGCTGAACATGGCAACGACGCCGAATGAGATGTGGGCAGTCTTCCCCGTTTTCGGTATTATATGGTGGCCGCTGACCATATACTGCTTTGTGTTTAAAAAGCAACCTATCTAAAACTCCGTTTTACTTACTTATATGCGTTTTATCAAAAGGTTCCGTATTCTAAATACGGCACCTTTTTTTGCTGTTTTATCAATACCGTCTTGTCACTATTAATGTTTCACAGTATCGTGTCGATATTCTGTATATGGGCAGCGTTTCGTATAAGCATCCTACCGCTTGCTCACAGAAGATTATTAGAAATTTCTGTTGATTTTAACGAATATTAAGAGTAAAGTAGCCTTCATGGAAAGGGTGTGACAGGGTGATCGGTTTTGCTGTCGGGGTCGCTGCGGGCGCTATTCAATTCTGGCTCCTGTCTAAGTTCACCGGGCATGTCACGGGCGGCGGCTTAACGCCCCATGCCGTATTGCTGGGGTTGCTGCAGCTGCTGCTGCCGCTTGGGGTTTTGATTGCCGTGGCTTTTTTATGGCGGCAGGACCTGCTATTTGCCGGTATCGGAATATCAGGTGCGCTGATGGGCGGTTTATTGGTCAGAATTATTCTGATACGGCTGAAGAAGAAAGCCGGGGAGGAAAAAAATGATTGACTGGATTTTGCTTTTTGTCGCCTTGGCTGTCGTCACGGTCGGCTTTTTCTGGCGGAAAAGCGCCGTAAAAAAGCTTCAGGCCGAACCGAAGCCAACCAAACGTCAAAAGCGCCCCAAAACGCTGGCGACGCTCTTCATCGTCATCGGCGCGTATCTCTTCGCCACACGAGTTTTAAATCTTATCTTCGGAACCCCCGCCAACGAAGAGATTAGCGTCAATCTATTTGCCGAGCGTGTCGAGTTGTTTGGTCTCAATCTGAGCACGACGATCATCTATACCTGGTACGCAATGGTGTTTTTGATTATTGTGGCACTGGTTTTACGCCTGACGGTCATCCGGAACATGAAGGCCCGGCCAGGAGGCGCCCAGAATGTGCTGGAATCGGCCATAGAAGCCATAATCAACTATGTTCACAGTAAAGCGCACGGTATGGGGGACGGCTTTTCGGCCTATATATTTTCAATTGCGGCATTTCTGATAACATGCGCATTGCTTGAGCTGTTCGGTTTTCACACCCCCGCTGCCGACATCACGCTGACGTTTGCCCTTGCGTTCATGACATTTATTCTCATTAATGTTTACGGCATCCGAAAGAAGGGGCTCAAGGGAAGGCTTAAGGCGCTGGCTTCACCTTCCCCGGCAATACTGCCGATACGGCTCATCACAGATATCGCTCTGCCGATTTCCATGTCCGCCCGGCTCTTCGGCAATATGCTCGGCGGTATGATCGTCATCGACCTGATTTACGATTCACTGGGGAATTACGCCGTCGGTATTCCCAGCATGTTCGGTCTGTATTTTAATGTGTTTCATCCGCTGATACAAGCGTTTATATTCGTTACACTGACACTCACATTTATTAATGAAGCAACGGAGTAGGA
>CAZJCH010000133.1:4511-6649 GCA_964544005.1 uncultured Papillibacter sp. | reverse complement strand
AAATGATGCACGAGGTTACTATGTTGACACAACCGCTGAGATAACCGCTGATACCGAAAGGTGTAAAGAGGTCGGCGCGCACGCCGTCGCTTTCGACAACGCGGATAAATCCTATACCGCCAACGGCACCAACTGGCTCGACGACGACACTTTCGAGGTGCAGGCATGACCAGAAACGAAAGACGGCTTCGGCGACAAATTAGCGAATTGTCTGCGTTAACCCCTGTTGCTGTCGCAGACGATGTATACGCCCTCAATGTCGGTAATCGGCTCTATTCGATATTCTCTATTGCCTCTGCCGATGCCAACGCAAAAGAAATCACCCTAAGTAACGTCCCCGATACAGCGGGAAAAGTCGTTCAGGTTCTTGTCCTGTTTGCCGTCACTACCGCGTGTGCAATCACCCATCCAACGGGTACAACCTTTGCTGATGGAGCGCCGACATTCACATCAGGGCAATCCTATTGGCTCTTGTACGAAACTGTTGACGGAGGTACATCATACGCTGGGTACTCAAGACGGAGGGCGTAATATGTGGCTTGCTGATTTTATAAAGGCCGGGATACGTCGGTATGCCAATGTTGTTTCAAACGGCAACATTGCCAACGGTACTACGGGGTGGAATGCCGTCGGGGGGACTCTCTCGGCATTAAACAATGTATTGACGATTACGGGTAACGGCACTGATGCTGACGTATATCCCAGAGCATTTTTCACTGCCATCACCGGACACAAATATTACGTCATTTACGATATGCGCGTTACAAATAGCGTGTGTAGTTATTTGCGGCTAAACCTTTTTGATTTTGGTGCTTCGGTGACAGCGCCTACCGAAAACAATTGGTACACGATCAGTGACATAAGAACCGCAACATACACCGCTGTGCAAGTGCAATTGAGAGCAACTTATTCTACTGCTGTAACAGCAAACGGGAAAGTGTCTGAAATTAAAAACGTCCGTGTCGTTGATCTCACAGAATATTTTGGGGCGGGGGCAGAGCCGACAAAAGAATGGTGCGACGCTAATGTCGCGCCTAACGTCGTTTATTAGGAGGTCGAAATATGTATGCTTTAGTACAAAACGGTGCTGTCGTTTCTGTGGGGCTTCCGTCCTGTGGCTGCATTAATGGCGCGGCGGTATCCAATTACAACCTCCTGCCGGAAGCGACGCTCGTGTTGGAAGGATGGCTTCCGTACACAGAGGATATTCCTGAATACAACGTCGAAACGCAGATGCTAAAACTTAATAATTACGAAATTCTCGCAAATGAAGTAATCGGGCATTACACGATAACGGTGTTGTCAAGAACGGCAGAGCAAAACATAACGGCTCTATACAATTCTGTGGGTGAAATACTCGAAGAAGTTATCCCCGCAGTAATGATGATGATATAGGAGGGGAAGAAAGGATATGAATATGGATACCGTAATTTCGCAAAGAATCATTGACGCCGCAAACGTTTCCCTTACATCTGGACAGGCAAAATATAGGCTGTATTTCATTACGTTGGCCGTGCTTTATAACCAATGGCAACCTATGGTTGACGCAATTCTGATGACAACATACGCGCCTCCAGCGTACCCTGACGGCTACGGCGCTTGCATCGTCACGGAGTAAGGACACGGGGCGGAAAACCGCCCTTAGTCCGATAGTTTAAAAGGTAACTTGTCGAGGCGTTGCTCCGCGATTTGGGATATATCGACTTATTTCTGTTATTTCCACTGTATGTTGCGCTTGATAATTCTTGCAGGAACGCCACCAGCTAAACAGTTTTCGGGAATATCATTTGTTACTATTGACCCGGCTGCTACAACAGCGCCATCCCCAATAGTAACTCCCTTAAGTACGACTGCATTCAGACCTATCCAAACATGATTACCTATAATGATCGGCTTTGTTGACTCGTATCCATCGTATAGAAGGGCATGATTATCGGAATCTCTAATCGTCACATTCTGGGAAATTACTACACCTTCTCCAATGACGATTTTGCAAAAGCAGTTAATTTTAGAATTGGTATTTATGAATCCGCTGCCGATTTTAAGCGTAGCATTTTCTTCAACTGTAACATTGCATCCATTATAAACTGAAAAGTTCCAGTAACGCTTAAATTTGAGTTCTTCTTTAAAAGAAAAAC
>CAZJCH010000133.1:0-4501 GCA_964544005.1 uncultured Papillibacter sp. | reverse complement strand
GTGCGGTGCTGGGCGTACCCGTTCCACGTTCTGCCGATGTAAAGCCGACCGCCAACTGTAATATTCGCACCTGCTGCTTTAAAATACGTTTTCTTTCCAATGAGCAAACGGAGATGTGGTGAGCGTAGAAGGGATTTAAGTATGTTGGTTTCCTTTAAAAAACTAAAGTTCATTTCTGATAGACTGATAGACCTCCAACACATTGTACTTTGCGGTATAAAAGTAACACTTTGGAATTCATTATCAATTATTGTATTAGTCCACCAATTCAACAATCGTTACTCTAATCTGCAACGCAAAAACATAAATCATCCCTTAAGTGCCTGTTTTATTCTTGATAGTTTAATTCTCATTTTGACCGGGATGTACCTTTTTGCCTCTTCTATACGCAGTTGCCGTTTGGGGGTTTCCCGGCGTTTATCCTCGAGCTGATCGTGGTTTGTATGCCATTCTTCTAACTTTTTCATTACCTCATGTTCGCTAATCATTCCACGTGCCGAAAAATCGACTTTGATACCATGTTTATTAAACAATTCGGTATTCTTCCACAACCACTTTCCATTAGCAATTCCATAGCCAAAGCGAATTCTAAAATAAGCTTCGATTATAGGCGGTTCATTCTCTGGCCGACAATAATACTTGTCAAAGTGAAGGAGTCGCCTTTCTCCGGCTTTTACTTCAAAATCCCATGCGCTTTCTCCAGGCTCCAAGCATTTAAGTAGATAGCGTTTCCTCCAAATTCCGTGATTACAGTTAATTCTGAAAATATCATTTTTGGGTATGCGCTCAAAGCCCTTATATATCTTGGATTTATACTCTGGCCGCGGTACGTAATGCGATTGGAACGTAAAAGAACCTATAAATGGATTGTGGTTCATCCATCTTAAAACCTGTTTTAACTTGTCGTAGTTTACAGGCGATAAAATAAAAAAATCATCAAGCATAAATAGTATGTATTTTGTATCAATCCTCTTAAGTGTCTCGATCAGCCGAAGCGACCACGGTACATTTTCCCCTGATTTATATATCTGCATACACCTAATATCAAGGCCGTCATGTGAATAGGTTTTTGACTCCGTATTTAGAACGATAGGATATTTGCAGTTCGGCCAGTGAATCTTCAACAGCTCAAAAAACGGATACCAGAGATCAGAATACTTATCACAGCTATTAACTAAAAGCGTAACATTATCCATTATCCACACCCCTGAATAAAAATAGCACAGTTTACAATTAATAGCAATCACAGTTACGCAACCAATTCACCAATTACCACACCAGAAAGGCCAACATATGAAACTCAACCGGTTCAGCAAGAAGATTGTGGCGCTTATTTTCGGGGCGAATATTTTGTTTACTGCGGCGGTATTGTACATATTTATCAGGACGGGTTCGGAGCCGGCGACGCTTGTTATATCTTGGTTCGCGTTTACGACGGGGGAGTTGGGAGCACTGGCGGGGCTGAGGCATTCGGAGAATCGGAATTGTAAAAGGGACGCAGATTGAAAGGAGTTTATTTATGAAAACAATTATGCAGAAGCTGCAGAGCCGCAAGCTGTGGGCGGCGGTTGCGGGGATCGTGACGGGGCTGGCGATGATCTTCGGGCTGGACCAGAACATCATGAGTACCGTGTCGGGCGCGGTGGTAGCCGTCTCCTCGGTCATTACATACATCATTGCCGAGGGCAGGATCGATGCCGAGGCTGTCAAGGCGGTCATTGAGGCGGCGGAAAAGGCGAAGGAGGCGCTGGGACAATCCTCAGTCGCCTGCGGCGACAGAGAATCCTCAGTCAGCTTCGCTGACAGCTCCTTTCAAAAGGAGCCTTTGGAAACGCTTTGAAGAAGGTAAAGCTTAATGTTGTACAGTACGCGTATTGAGGATTTGCGGGCGGATGTGGCAAGAAACTGCCGGGTGTTTGTGGGGCTGATGAAGGACGCGGGGTTTCGCGTGCAGATCGTCAACACCGTCAGGGACGAGGAGATGCAGCGGTCGCTTTACGACAAAGGCGTGACGAAAGCGAGGGTGCCGACGTTCCACTCGGTGAAGGCGGGGCTCGCCTTCGACATCTGCCAGGGCATCGCGGGGCACGGCTACGATAATGAGGCATTCTGGGACAAGGCCGGGGAGCTCGGCACAAAAATGGGCTTCGAGTGGGGCTGGAGCTGGAGGTCCTTCCCGGAAAAGCCGCATTTCCAGTGGTCGGCAAAGGGAAGGTACAAAGGGAGTGACATTCTCAGCGGGCGTTACCCACCGGAGATGCCGTTATTCAGTGAGGAGGACGATATGGCAAAGCTGACGGACGCGGAGTTCGCCGAATACATGAAACGCTACCTGAGCGTCGCCGGGACGGGGGACATGCCCAGCCCGTGGGCTATCGAGGCGGCGGAGGCCATGAAGACGGCCAAAATCATTAACGGCGACGGGCAGGGCAATTACGGGTGGCAGAAGCCGATCACCAGGGAGGCCGCCGCCGTGCTGCTGCAGAATTTCAAAAGGGCGGGAGGTCATGGGGGTGGATGAGTGGACGATCGTCGGTGTGCTCGCCGTTTTGTTCGGGCTGATCGCGTCCGTGGTGACGCCGTTGCTCAAGCTCAATACCAGCATTACGCAGCTGACCTGCGCCGTCAGTGTCCTGCAGAAGAACATCGAAGGCCTGACGTCGAAAAACAGCGAGAGCCACGCCAAGCTGTGGGAGCATAACACACGACAGGACGCGCAGCTGAGTGACCACGAGACGCGCATCAAGCTCATAGAGACCGCCGAAAGAGGGGTGTAATTATGGCAGTTTCATTATCGTCAGCCGACCAGACGCTGATCGAGCAGTATAAGAAGCAGTGGCAGGCCGCTCAGGCCGCCGGCAACTCAAAGGGCATGGAGGACGCGCATAACGCGGTGGAGGACATCCGCGCGGCCTACGGTTATTCCGGCGGCGCCGACGGCAGCCAGTATATCCCGCTGGAAAAGGGGCTGCCGTCTCCTGAATTCACACCGCCGGTACAACCGGTACCGCTGCCCAACTACCCGTCGGATAAGCCGGTACAACCGGTACCGCTGCCCAATTACCCGACGTACCCGGAACAGTGGCCATCGATAGCGGACAAGAAGCTCTACCCGGCCGAGCCGCCAACCTCGGGCTACGTCCCACAGGGGACCTATAACGACGCGGGTCTGTCCGAAGCCGACAAGGCAAGAATTGAGTCGCTGCAGTACCAGTGGCAGCGAGCGATGGAAGTCGGCGATATAGAGACGGCGCAAAAGCTCCATGAATACGCCGAGGCTATCCGAGCCGAAAACGGCTATTCCGGCGGAGAGGACGGCAGCCAGTATATCCCGCTGGATTTGACGGGTCAGACCACACCCGGACAGACCCCGGCGTACACCCCCGGCGGTTACTATGAGCCTCCAACGCTGCCGTCCGCCAACTCGGCGGAGCAGTACATCAAGGATCTCTACGCCGCGCGGCAGGAGGCTATATTGCAGGCTTATAAGACGGCGTACGACGCCAACGTGAACACGCTGGACGCCGCCGCCGGCAAAATCCCGGCGCAGTATCAGGCAGCCCGCAATCAGGCCGCCGCCCAATCGGAAATCCAGAAGGCGAATTTCAACGAATACGCCGCGGCGTCGGGCTTAAACACCGGTGCGGGCGGACAGGCCATGCTGGCCATGGGCAATCAGCTGCAGGGCGACCTGTCGGGCCTCGGCATGGCGGAGGCGGACGCAATGGCCGACCTGGAGCTCCAGCGTACGCAGATTGCCACACAGTATCAAAACGATATCGCCCAGGCCATCGCCGACGGCAAGCTGGAGGAAGCCGGCGTCCTCTACGGAGAATTCGTCCGCATCGACAGCGCGCTCCGCGACACCGCCCTGCAGCAAGCCTATCTGAACGCCGATGCATTTGGAATGAATAACGACATATACAACGCGAACAAGGCTGAAGCCCTGCAGGCGGCCAATAGCGCGGGAGACTTTTCCGGAATGGCCGCCTATGACTGGTCGCCGGAGCTCATTGCCGCCATGGAGCAGCAGTGGCTGAAGGACAATCCGGATTGAGCCGCTGAGCAGAATGATGCCAACCATTCATAAAACAGGAGGTATGTATATGATATACAGGGACAGGCAGCGCCTGAGGGCCGCCCAGGCGCGCCGGACAGCCCCGGCCGAAACGAAATGGCCGGAAACAATCGAGGAGCTCGACGCCCTTGTTTCGCCCGGCACACAAGCACAGGCGCCCGCGTCGTCCGGCGCCGAGGCCCGCGCCCGGCTCGTCCAGAACGCCCAGCAGACCTTACAGATGCTTCAGGCTCAACAGGCACAGCGCCGCCAGCTGGCGGCGCAGAAGGCAGGCGGCCTGCAGCAGAATTTAATGAGCTCGCCGTATCTGTCCCTGGCAGGCCTGGCCGCGCCGGGACAAAGCACACGCACCCAACAGGCCGCCTATTCCGACCCCGCCCCCCAACCCGGCCCCCCGCCCGACTATGGCCAGCAAACGCCCCA
>CAZJCH010000132.1:0-6658 GCA_964544005.1 uncultured Papillibacter sp. | reverse complement strand
CACGTCATGCCCGCCCTGGAGGAGGATGAAGCCGACGGCCAGGCTGATGATGAAGGACGCTACCGGGAGGTAGACGGCGGCGATGGTTGCCGCCTTCATGGTGGACCTTTTCATGTGGCCGGTGACAGTATAGAAATCCTCGTTGTTGAGTTCCTCGCGGACGAGGGTCTTCGTGGTCTGGGCGCTGGTGATGCCCTCGTTGAAGCCCGAGGTGATCATGCTGTTAAATTTGCGCGACTCGCGCTGGTATTTGAGCATCTTCCTCTGGAAGTAGACGGAGACGAGGGCGAGCAGCGGCACGCTTGCCACCGTGATGAGGGCTAATTTTAAATTGACGGCGAACATGGCGATGAGGCTCGAGACGATGGCCATGACACCCCAGCTGAGGTCAATGCCGGCCCAGGAGATGATCTCCGTGATGCGGGACGTGTCGTTTGTCAGGCGGGTGATGAGATAGCCGACCGCCGTCTTGTCAAAGTAGGAAAAGCTCATGGTCTGCAGCTTCCGGAAGGCCGCGCGCCGGATATCGGCGTTCATGTTGGCCTCCAGGCGGCCGCAGGCGCGGACAATCATCAGGATGCCCGCCACGACGAGCGCTTGCAGCCCGACGATGAGGCCGATGAAAAGAGGCAGGCCCTCCGTCGTCCCCTTTGCCATGAAGCCGTCGATTGCCCACATGGTCATAAAGGACACGGCAAGGTCGATGATGCCGATGTACATGCCGCCGGCGAAAACCTTTGCGTACACTTTTTTGTATTTGCCGGCGAAGGAGAGGATGGCCTTCCAGGTCTCCGGCTTTATTTTTTGCTTTTGAAAATCCTGTTCGTCGAGCATGCTCATCGGGCGTCACTCCCTTCGTCTATATTGGCGTTCTGGATGTCGTAGGTGCGTTTGTAGATGCCGCCCAACGCCATCAGCTCTGTGTGGCTCCCCTCCTCGGCGACGCGGCCGTCCTTGATGACAAAGATCTTGTCGGCCTCCATGAGGGTGGTGATGCGGTGGGATATGATAATCGTTGTGACGTTCTGCCGCCGCTTTGTGAGCGTCTCGCGGATGGCGGCGTCGGTCTTGGTGTCGACAGCGGAGAGGGAGTCGTCAAAGATCAGCACGTCGCTGCCGCCCATGAGGGCGCGGGCGATGGCCACGCGCTGCTTCTGGCCGCCGGACAGCGTCACGCCGCGCTCGCCGACGAGCGTCTCATATCCCTCCTCGAAGTCCATGATATCCTCGTGGACGGAGGCGCTCATAGCAGCCTCGGTGACCTCCTCCAGCGCCGGCTCACGGTGTTTAATGCCGATGTTGCTGCGGATGCTCTTGCTGTATAAGTACGGCTCCTGCAGCACCATACCAATGCGGCTCCTGAGGTGCGTCTTTTTGATGGCGCGGATATCGACGCCGCCGAAGGTGATGGCCCCGCCCTGAATGTCGTACAGCCGCTGCAAGAGGAGCGAGATGGACGATTTTCCGGAGCCTGTGCCGCCCAGAAACGCCACCGTCGCGCCGCCGGGGATCGTCATGTTGAGGTTCTGGATGACGGGCACTGTGTCGTAGGCAAAGGAGACATCATTGAAGCAGATGTCACCGTTGAGGTCGGGCGTCAGGCCGACGTCCAGATCCTCTTCCTCCTTGGCGTTCATCACTTCCTCGATGCGCCCCGCCGCCACAAGCGTGCGGCTGAAGTGGTTCAATGCCCGGCCGAAGCCTCGAATCGGCCAGAAGAACAGGAAGATGTAGGAAATAAAGGCGGTATACGCGCCGATTGTCAGCTGCCCGCCGACATTCAGCAGGATGCCGGTCACAAGGACGGCGGCGATCTCCAAGCCGCAGATGGCGTCCAGCGCCGCCCAGAGACCGGCGAAGGCGCGGATCATGGTGAAGGTTTTTTGCCTGTTCTCCTCGTTCTTCTCGTCGAATTTCTCCATCTCATAAGCCTGCCGGCCGAAGGCCCGGACGACGCGGGTGCCCGTCAGGTTCTCCTGAATGACGGTAAACAGCTTGCCCTCGGCCTCCTCCTGCACTTTTGTCAGCTTACTGAGTTTGCGGAAGAACACGATGGAGGTCACAATGACAGGGACGACGAGGATCACGGTGATGAGGGTCAGCTGCACGCTGATGGTGGACATGACGAAGATGCCGACAAGGAGCATGACGACAGTGCGCACGAGCTCCTGCATCATGGTGTTGAAGAAGCGGCGGACCGTTTCCATGTCGTTTGTGGCCCGCTGGATGATGTCGCCCGTCTGGGCGCCGGCGTGCCAGGCGTAGGGCAGGCGCTGGATGTGGGCGTAGAGCTTGTCGCGCATCGTCTTGACGATGCCCTCGCCGGAGACGTTGTTGCATTGGGCCCTGAAGTACCGGACGACACCCAGTATCAGCTGGAAGGATACGATGGCCGCGGCCATGATCCAGATGTTCTTTTTTATCGTGTCGAGCCCGCCGAGGGCATCGATAAGCCAGGTAAAATACCAGGGGGCTGTGAGCGGCTTGCTGTCCAGCACCGAGTCGATGGTGACCGACATGATCAGAGGCGACACGAAGCAGATGACGAGCTCGGCAAACAAGAGCAAAAAGCCCACAATGATCGGCAGCCTGTAGCCCCTGGTGTAACGCAGGACTGCCTTAAGATTATCCTTCTTCACAAAATTTCCTTCCTTTCACCTGCGAATGCGCATAAAAATACCGCAGGATTTACTCCTGCGGCAGCTCATATTTGATTTCGAAACCCGTTAAAATGGGGCCGAAAGCAATTTCCCGCCGCAGAAAGCATATTTGGACGCACCGACCCCAGCACCGTGATCCGACGGCTGCGTTATGAGAATTATGACTGCATACTTCCTTTTCATCTTCGGCCCTCCTTTCGAATTTTTTTCCATTCTATACCTGGCAGCTGTCAAATGCAAGAAATATTTCACAAAATTATGTTACAGTTATGTTACAGGAAAAGGAAGCTGCCGGTCACCCCAGCTTGCTGCCGCAGCCGCCGCAGAAGCGGGTGCCGGGCGGGTTTTCCTGTCCGCAGCTCGTGCAGAAGGCTTTCGCTGCGCCGAGCTTTGTGCCGCATTCCTGGCAGAACTTGACGCCTTCGGGATTCCTGGCACCGCAGCTCGGGCAGCCGGTTCGCGCCTCGGCATCCTTTTTGGCCTGCTCGGCCGCCTTTTGCTCCTGCTGCTTCGCGTTCAGCTTGGCTTCCGCTGCTGATAAATTGGCTTCAATCAGCTGGAGTCTGTTTTTTTGCTCGGGGTATGCGTTGGGGTTTTGTGCCCAAGCAAGCTTGCCTATCTCAATATAGACGGCTTCCTGTTGGGCTTTCAGGTCGCTGACCTCTGTCTGCGCGTTCATCATAATCACATTCGGATCATCCTGAGGCATAAAGCCGCTGAGGCCCTTCATCAGGCCGCCGAGGCCGCCAAAAATATCGTTTGCCATGCTATCGCTCCTTTCATTGGTAAGATTATACTACCAGGCCGCGCGCCGTTCAAGACAAAAGCCTGACTATAGTCAAAATGATGAATCCGTGTTATATTGAGTTATCTTGCGGACTTCACGGACATCAGCACAATTTACGGCTGCACCTTCGACACGTGTGATTTCTCTTCGGCGCGGCTGAACGGCGTCACCATGAGGGATTGCGGGTTTCTGTCATGTAATTTCAAGTACGCAGACTTTTTTGGGGCGAAATTCGACGACTGTAAAATGACCGGTTCCAACTTCACGAATGCCGAATCCCTATCCCAAATCGAGGGCGGCGACTGGTCGTATACCGTGCTGCGTTTTCTGGAGTTTTCAAAGCAGCTCTTTGACGGAACGCGGTTTTCAGGCGCCGACCTGACAGGCAGCCGCTTTATAAAGTGCATCGTTAAAAACTGCGATTTTGACGGCATTTACGCCCATGAAACAAGCTTTTTAAGTTCGGATCTCCGCACGTCGTCCTTCAGCAATGTCGATTTTTCGGGCCTCAACTTAAAAAACGCCAAAGTCGATGCGCAGATGTGCGTCACCATCGCCGAAGCATTAACGGACGTCAAATATACGCCGAAGGATGAAGCGGTAAAATAAAGGCTTGCGGTATTACCCTGCAAGCCTTTTCTCGTATGATGCTCTATTATTTGAACATGATTTTCGATATATTTTCGATTTCCTTCGTCAGGGCTTCGTAGACGCCGGGGTAGTTGCTCATGGGGAGGCCCTGGGAGGCACTGGGGATGAAGTAGAGCTTGCCGTTTTCCTCGCAGGCGCGTTTGACCTCTTTCGCCACGATCTCCTGGCTCCAGTCGGGGAAGTCCACGTCGGCGCTGTTGATGCCGCCCATGAACGTGATCTTTCCGTAATACTTCTTCAAAAGCTCGGGAATGTTGTTCCCCTTCATGACGCCCTGCCAGATGTCGATGCCCATGTCGATCATGAACGGGACGAGGGTGGCGGCGTAGGAGTCGGAGTGGTGCATGATGACCTGGACGCCGTGATCCTTATAGTAGCCGTAGAGCTTTTTATAGGAGGGCAGCAGGAATTCCTCGAACATATCCGGGGAGATGAACGTGGAGATCTGGGTGCCCCAGTCGTCGTGCTGGAACAAGGCGTCGGGCTTCAAATATTTGCAAACCTGCTCGGCATAGCGGAGCTCGAAGTCGGTGATATATTCGATGAGCTCCAGCATGGCCTCCGGCTCCTCGTAAAAGGCCACGAGGCAGCGGGAAATCTCCATCAGGTAGTGGCACTGCTCGAAGACGCCGGGCGCGTAAAACAGCGTCGCGAACTGCTCGTTCCGGTCGATCTTTTCCATCTGGGCGATGGCCGGTTCCCAGGCGGACGCCGGGAAATCCACCTTCGGCGCTTTCACATAGTCCCGCCATTTGGCGATATCCTTCACGACGATGTGCGCCTCGTCGTGCACCGGGAACGCGCCGGGCGTGCCCTCCGGCCAGGACCGTGTGACGCCCCAGGCGTCAACGACATTGCGCTGTCCGTAGGCGGGCATCGGGCTCTGCATGGTGACAGGCGTGCCGTACATAATGGCGAAGGGCTCGTATTGGTTGACAAAGCGGTCCGGTTTTCCGCCGGTGATCGTTTCCATCAGGTTTTGTCTTTTGGTTAACATAGATTACGACCTTTCATTGTTCGGTGAACATAGCTTTTGTTATCTTTCAATATCATATCAATAATATGTGATTTTTCAATGTATTTTGTCTGTTAATCGAAAAAATGTACCTCTGAAACAGAAGCACTATAAAATACATACCATTTATTGGCGAAATCGCATAAAAACCAAGCCTGCGGAATTTACCCGCAGGCCTTTGTAAACCTAATATGGTTTCTTCTTTTGTAATAAGCTCCTGTTCATATAAAAGGGCGGGAGGGATTTGCTCTATCGTCACACACCGAGCTCGTATCTGGCAATATAGTTCTCCTGGTCGTCAAAGGGCAGGTGGGTGAAGTAGGCGGAGAAGCCGGCGATGCGCACAATGAGGTCCTGATAATCCTGCGGGTTCTTCTGTGCCGCACGCATAATTTCGGTGTCTGCAACCGTGAAGTGGAACTGGATGCCGCCCATCGCGAAGAACGACCGGATGAGCTCTCGCACCTTCGAAGTGGAGTCCTCGCTGCGGACAGAATTCGCGTCAAGCCGTAGGTTAATCGCGCCGCCGCAGCGCATTTTATCCCACGGGATTTTCGCAACGCTCTTAACGTACGCCAAAGGACCGTTCTTGACGGCGTTCGGATACGGGTCACCCGGAGGCGAAAGCGCGTCGCCTGTTCTTCTGCCGTCGGGCGTGGCAAACGTCATTTTACCCGCGCCGACCCAGTACAGGTCGAGGATGCCGATGTTGTTCGTACCGTTGTTAACGCCCGGCTGAGAATTGAATTGGTCTGCCCAGTAATTTGTAAACCACTTGACAATCGAGTCGGGTTCGTCGTTATCGTTGCCGTAGAAGGGTACTTCGTTCAAAATGCGCTGGCGGAGCAGCTCATGGCCCTGCCAGTTGGCCTGCAATGCGTCATACAGCTCCCGTGTCGATACGGTTTTGTCGTCAAAGCAGAGCTTCTTGATGACCATCAGGCTGTCGCCAACCGTCGCTGTGGCGCTGAACATGGAACCCATGCCGTTGTACTTGGCGCCGCCCCAGGTGACGTCCTTGCCGGACTCCAGGCAGCCCTCGGTCATCGCTGAGGCGGAAAGGCACGGCCACTCCGCGTTAAAGGTGAATGCGGCGCGGTGGTAGGCTCTGGCGCCCTGCTCGATGTAGGCCTTGATCTGATGCTCCATCTCCGCTTTGAGCTCCTCAAAGGACTCATACTCGTAAAGCTTCTTGCAGGGGAACGATCCCTTGGCGCCCATCATGGGGTTGACGTTGCCGTGTATGATGTACTGCAGCACGTTGATGAGGCTGGTGCCACCGAAAAATCCGCCGCCGTTGGCTGCCATCGACCACTCCTTGCCGCTGATTGCCGGCTCGACACAGCCGAAAATGGCATATCGCCGGGCGTCCTCCAGGGGTACGCCCTTATCCAGCATCGTCTGGATAATCACATCGTCGTTGTTGAATTGCGGGAAACCGCCCGAACGCTTTGAGCAGGCGATACCGATCTCCCAGATGCGGTCCGGCGTATGCTTGTTGATACGCAGCGCGAGGCTTGGCTCGGCAACGCGCAGCCGGTAGTA
>CAZJCH010000131.1:2795-6688 GCA_964544005.1 uncultured Papillibacter sp. | reverse complement strand
TTCATATGGTTTGTTATTTTGATTTAATTTGTGATAATGATAAAATAATAACAAGAGCAACTCATCATAATGAATAAACCTAGGACTCCATCTGAACTTAAAATTATCTTCGACTTTTGAATATTCACCAATATCATTTATCTCCATTTTTAGGAGAGATACGTCTTTAGCGTATTTTAAGTAATTGGACAAAGGAAATGCAATAAGATTATGGTTAAACATATTCGAAGCGATAAAGCTCTTGATTTTTTCTTTCTGCGCTACAAAGTGCTTATTAACCATTTTTATATCCAAAGCTAACGCAGACCACCGGCATATTTCTAAGTGTTTAAGCAAAAACTGCTTAGTTCTTTTATTAATACTTGCTGGTTTGCAAAAGACAGGATCAATATTCTTAAATGACAGAGCTTGAATATGTTTTTTTGCCTTTTGATAGAATTCAGCGAGAGTTCGATATCTTTGAGAAATTACTAAAAAGTACATATAGTTAAGCCAATTTGAATAATACTCAATACATTGGCATCCTGTGAAAAATTTCTCTATTTGCAGAATGTTTTTATTAATGTTATCTTCAACATTTGTTATGTTAATATTATACTTATCGTTAAACGAATTTATTTGCGTATATTTGTATATTAAAGCTGAAAAAAAAGAACTTACACGATACGCATCAATATTAATTTGGCCTATATCACGTAATTTACTTTCTCTATTAAAGTTTTCAATACAATAAGCGCTTTCATCAAAATAAGAAAGATTTAAATTTAAATCTGGTATTGGGTCTATTTGGCTGGGGATAATTCGAATAGTATTGTTGTATATATCAAGTATCGATCTTGATTCGCTGTGATCAAGATACACGAGTTTTATTTTTTCTTTTTGTATTTTTAGATATGGAAACCCATGTAAGATATAGTCCGAAAGGTCCTTCTCGATTACATTGCACATTATTAGAGTATCTTTGATAATTTCTTCATTATTGTCATTAACATCGATAGATTTATTAAAAACAAATAGTAAATCATCTACATATCTTCCGTAATATGAAAGACCATTGCAACTAGTGACATTCTGGTCGAATTTTGCAAGATAAACATTTGATAAAATCATTGATGAAAACAAACCGATAGGTAATGGCATTTGTCTTTTAGTATGTTGTGACAGATCTTTTCGCAGACCCTGTATTACACATTTATATTGCCTAAAAACATCTGACATTATATGGGTGATTGTATTAATCTTTTTAAGCATGATGTTATTGTTTAATATTTCTTTTAGTTTTGAAAAATCAAATCTTACAGCGTAAAAAAAACCATGTAAATCTAGAGAAACTAATATTGAATCTTTATTATTGTTATAGTTTGATTCTAGTTTACTAAATGCATTGTTTCTCCAATCTGAATATTTGTAGAAGTATAAGTCAAACAGACGATTGCTTTGAAAATTAATCTCATATTCACAATTGTAATTAGAAACTATACTCTCTAGAATTGTATTACCATAGACATCAGCAGTAAGTATATTCTCATCATAGACGATTTTCGCTAGAAGAATCGTCCATAATGTATCAATAATATGTAATTCAATAGGCATATCGATAAAAAAGTTTACTGTCTTCATTTTTTTGTCTCGAGGAATTGTGTTTGATACAGGCTTGTTTTTTACATCTCTTTCAGCTGTTTCAAACTTTTTAGGTATCGAATAATAACTTATCGAGTTAATCAATGAAGTGAAATATTCTTTTGCATTTTGAGTTTTTGCCTTGCAGATATAAAAAGCTAATTTATCGAAGGTGTTGTTCATAACTACTTCATCACGTTCAAAATCAGCAATTTTCTCGCGCATTACTATAAAATTTTTATTATAATAGTAGTAACTCTTGAGTTTTCTATACGCACCTTCAAGCATTGACTTATTCTTCTTGATATCATTAAACATAATGTTTATATCCTTACTCTTTATGTAGTCTCTCTAAAACCTTATGATGATACTAAAATACCCTTCTGGTTTCATCATACCCCTCCTCCTCCCAAAAATAAACAAAAAGCAGTAGATTATTCGACAAAATTCTGCACGAAAAATCTGCTTTGTTTTTTACATGGAGACTTTGCAGAAGTCTCCTGTTGACGGAATGCAGGGGATGGGACGGGAAGGAACGACACAGGGGTCGTTCCCTACGGGAGAGGGAAATTAAACGGCGTCCGGGGAGTGGGCCGGGATTATATAAATTTTTCAAAAAAAGGTTGACTCGACCATGGGTTTATAGTTTATGATCAGGGCAGAGGGGGATTGATGTATGTACACAATATGTGACCTGTGCCGGATGTCGAACCTGTCGCGGAGCACCTTGCTGTATTATGACGCGCTGGGGCTTTTGAAGCCGGTGGAGCGGAGCGGGGCGAATTACCGGGTTTATACGGAGGAGTCGCTTTTAAGGCTGACGAAAATATGCCTCTATCGTGACGCGGGGGTGCGCCTTGCCGATATCGGGGCGCTCATCGGCGCACCTGAAAACAACGACCTGAATCTGGATATTCTCGAGAAAACGCTGTTTATGCTCAATGACGAGGCCAATAAGATCCGGGATAAACAGAAAATCATTATCGATCTGATCAAAACGGCAAAGAATGTCAACAGCACGGCTGTCGGTGTCTCCCCGGTTGAGGAGAAGGAGCGTGAGGAGGAGCTGCAGCGGCGGTTGGCAGGGTACGCTTTTGATGTATACGAGTACGTCAGGCCATCGGACTAATAATTTGGGGGGCAAGACGATGGAGGTCAACGATTTTTTGAAGCACAGGGAAGAGGACACGCCGAATATCCTGCTGGTGAAGGACCTGTACAGGGCGATGGCAAGCGGGGACGTTCCGGCCATGCACCGGATACTCTGCGACACGCCCGAATGGCACGTCTGCCCCGGCAACCCCGAGGGCGGTACATACCGGGGTATGGAGGAGGTATTCGGCACGTTTTACAGGAAGCTGCTGAAGCTGTTTCATGGTCATGTCTTGATAGCGGAGCAGGATGTCTTCATTGACGGCGGCGACGTCGTCACGGTGCTGGGCTTTTACGGCTTCAAGGTCCGGGAGGACAGCCCGTACAGGCGCGTCAGGTTTTCCCACACGTGGAAGATAACACCGGAGCACCGGATCGACGGCGTCTGGCAGGTCTGCGATTCCTTTGAAAAGCGAAGATATATAGAGACCGATTAGAGACGGCGACAGGGCATACAATATACAAGCAGATTTTTCGTAGATGAACGACACGAAAAATCTGCTTTGGTATTTAGGCCTTGGAATGGCGGGCGGGGAAGGAACGACACGAGGGTCGTTCCCTACGATGTGGGACGAACAGGCGTTTAGCCGCGCATCCCATAATACAAGCTCTTCGACCGGCTGAAAGCGGCGAGGAACCAGATGGCGGCGATGGGATATGACGACGCAGAGGACGGACAGGGCGGGGGAGAGCAGGACAGGGTCGGCGGGCGATTAATAATCGCCCCTACAGCTTGACAGGGGCGGTACGGACATAATACACTGGCGGGAGTAAGATTTTGTCATACGGCGTCAAAATACGAAACGGAGAAGAATATGAATAAGGTTATGAAGTTTATCCTTTTACTCATCGCGCTGCTGATTTCAATCGGGTTTACCGTGCTGCTGTTCACGGCAAAACTGCCGGCGTAACGGCGGGATTTTTGTTGACACGGTATAAAATGGGTTTAGAATTGAAGTAAGCTCAAAATTAAAGCAAAACACTTTTCATTTTAATCTCTTTTTAATATAACGCATATTGTTCTTAAAGTTGTCTTTGTTAGGATGTGAGCATCAAAGGGATGCAATCCTTTTATAACAAAGAACAACTGAGGAGGAAATAGATATGGCGACATTGGAACA
>CAZJCH010000131.1:0-2785 GCA_964544005.1 uncultured Papillibacter sp. | reverse complement strand
GTCTTTGTTAGGATGTGAGCATCAAAGGGATTCAAATTAACAAAGAACAACTGAGGAGGAAATAGATATGGCAACGCTTGAACAGGTGGAGAAAATCAGGGAGAAGACCGGCGTCAGCTTTGAAGAGGCGAAGGCGGCGCTTGAGGCGTGTAACGACGACCTTTTAGACGCGATCATTTATCTGGAGCGGCAGGGGAAGGTCAACGAGCCGGCGGGCGGCGGCTATTACAGCAGCCAGACTGGCGAGCAGGGGCCGCAGTATCAGGATAACGGCGGGTACTATAATGACGGCCGGAACAATTGCGGCAGCAACTTCAGGGAGTCGATGGGCAGGTTCGGACGCTTCTGCTCGAGCATCTTCAACATCGGCAACACGAATTATCTTGAGGCTGAGAAAAACGGGACGATCATGTTTACCGTTCCGGTAACGGTGATTGTAGTCCTGCTGATCTTCTTCTTCTGGGTTATCGTGCCGCTCTTTGTCGTGAGCCTGTTCTTCGGCTTCCATTACCACTTCCGCGGCGCGGAGATTGGCACGGAGCAGGTCAACAAGGTCATGGACGGCGCGTCCGACACCGTGGACGACATCAAGAAGAACTTCGCGGGCGGCGGCAATAACAACAATAACAACCAGCAATAATTATGGCGGTTGGCGGTGAACTGATGTCCACCGCCTCACGTCGTTATTCGGAGGATGCGGATGGGTGCGAGGATTTTACTGATCGAGGACGAGGAGAAGCTGGCGCGGTTTGTGGAGCTGGAGCTGACGTACGAGGGGTACGCCGTCACAAAGGCCTATAACGGGCGGACGGGCAGCGAGCTGGCACTGAGCGGGCATTTTGATCTGATACTTTTAGACATCATGCTGCCGGAGCTCAACGGCATGGAGGTCTTAAGGCGGCTGCGCCGCGCATCCAACGTGCCTGTCATCATGCTCACAGCCCGGGACGGCGTCACCGACAAGGTCGCGGGGCTGGACCTGGGCGCCGACGACTATATTACAAAGCCCTTCGCCATCGAGGAGCTTTTGGCCCGCATCCGCACGGCGCTCCGGAAGAGCGCCCCCCAGGCTCAGGAGAGCGACGTTTTGTCGGCGCAGGGCGTCTGCCTTGACCCGAAGCGCCACACCGTCACCTGTAATGGCAGCGCCATAGATTTAACGAAGCGGGAGTTTGACCTGCTGCATTTTCTGCTGAAGAATAAGGATATTGTCGTGACGCGGGAATCGCTGATGGAGAACGTTTGGGATTTCGACTTCGACGGGGGCACCAACGCCGTCGACGTCTATATCCGCTTCCTCCGCGGAAAGATTGACGAGACGTTTGACATCAAGCTGATTCATACGGTACGCGGCGTAGGATATGTGATTAAGGATGAGCAATAATAAAAACTTAAACGACGGCGGAAGCCGGGTCCGGTATTATTCCATTGCCAGAAAACTAAACGTCAAAATGTTCTGGCGGCTTCTGGGCCTCTTTATCTGGATCGATATTATACTGGGCCTCATCACGTGCGCGGGGCTTGTGATCTACAGCGAACAGAAGGCGGCAAAGGCGGCCGCTGTTATCGCCGAGTCCGGCGCACCGGATGCCGACGGGGCCGCCTGGCAGAGGCTCAGCGGCCTTGATATCGCGGTCTATGCCGACGAGCCGGGGGCCTATATCCCGAAGCCGTTTTCTTATCCGCTGCCGCACCTCACGGAGGACGCCAAACGGAGCGTCACGTCAGCCGGCGGCGCGGGCGGGTTCATGGGCTGGTTTGACGGGCTGTCTTATAACGTCTATCCGGTCATAGGCGGGGCTGCGTACAGGATATCGGTGTCGCTGGGGCCGTTTTTCGGCATTTACAAGTACGCGCTTTTAGCGCTCTTTATCTATGAGCTCCTGGCGCTCATCACACGGGCGGCCAAGGACAGGCGCATGGTGCGCCGGACGCTGGACCCGATTACAAAATTAACACGGGCGGCGCAGAGCTTAAACGCCGTGACGAGCCAGCTGGACCCCGAAAAGATGGCGGCTCTGGCCGGCAAGCTGGAGGGTATCAACGCCGCGCGGCTCGATACGCGCATTCAGGTCGACGATACGCAGGAGGAGCTGAAAAATCTCGCCCGCGCCATCAACAGCATGCTGGACCGGATCAACGAATCGTACCGGGCGCAGGTCCGGTTTGTGTCCGACGCGTCCCACGAGCTGCGGACGCCCATTTCGGTCATCCAGGGGTACGCGAACCTGCTGGACCGCTGGGGCAAAAACGACGAGAAAACGCTGCAGGAATCTATCGGCGCGATTAAAGATGAGGCCGCCAACATGAAGGACCTCGTCGAGCAGCTGCTGTTTTTAGCGCGCGGTGACAACAACACGATCATGCTGTCGGCGGAGGCGTTCAATCTGGCCGATCTGATACGGGAGGTCTTTGCCGAGACGAAAATGATCGACGCGACCCACCAGTTTGAGGTCAAGGCGTCCGACGTCTGGGTCAGCGCCGACAGGGCCCTCATCAAGCAGGCGGCGCGCATTCTTATCGACAACGCCGTCAAGTACACCGATCCGGGCGGACAGATCACCCTGTCCACAAGCCTCGAGGACGGCCGCGCGAAGCTGAAGGTCACCGACTCCGGCATCGGCATCGCCCCCGAGCTCGTCCCCCGCATCTTCGACCGCTTCTACCGCGCCGACGAATCCCGCGCCCGCGCCACCGGCGGAGCAGGCTTGGGCTTGTCGATTGCCAAATGGATCACATCGCGGCACGGTGGGTTTATGGAAGTCCTCAGCCGCGAGGGCATCGG
>CAZJCH010000130.1:0-6694 GCA_964544005.1 uncultured Papillibacter sp. | reverse complement strand
GTTAGTGTCAAGTAAACGTTGGCAAAACCAAACCGGTCACGAAACTGGAAAAACTGATAGGAAAGGCAAATGGGATTTGATTGCCGTCTTGATCAGTGTAGCACGTCCACGGCGTGGGCATTCACGCCGGAGCGTGACACGGCGCGCATACCCCCACCATGTCCGCGCCGAACGGCAACCAAGCGGCAATGAATAACCCTGCCGAGTAAACCGGCCTCAGTAGAGCGGTTTCAAGGCAAATAAGTCTTTCATCCACTTTAACGTCGTAGGAATGGTTGACTTTGAAAAACCGTTGTACCCTTTGCCGATACGTTCTGAGATTTTCGACGAGGATAAAACCGTCTGAACCTCTTCGGCATATTGAGGCGACAGGGTCGTGGACACAAGACCAGATACGACCTCGGATAATTTGCCAGTAGCCTTCAACGTCAAAAGTCTCGCCAGATTATTTCCGCCGCGGATACTCCAATTGGCTCTCCTGTGTTTCATCCTGTGGCTGATAATGGTATATATGTTGCTTTCCATCGCGCCGCAGCCACGATATTCGGCGCCGTCAGGCGGTGTCGGCAAATCAAGTCCCCGGCGATTGTAGGAGATGAGGCCATCCTTGTTGTTTTGAAAGTATTGAAGTAATTGCAAGTAGTTTTCCTGCTCTTTCGGATCGCCAGTGCTGTTGGAATACGCATCAATAACCTTGAGCAAAAGGTCTATCTGTTTTGAATACAGAAGCTTGAAGATTGTTTTTCTTGCCTCCGGGTCGGAAACATTTTGCATAATCGCTTTGTTCCGGTGAAAAGTATCAAGCTGGTAATGTACCGTCTCATCCGTAACACTACGCTTGATCCAGTTCGCTCCGTCACCGTTAACTACGCGCTTATCTATTTCATCAACGTTGTATGTCTCGGCAATGACGCCCTCTTTTCTGCTGAAAAAGCTGTCTATGCCCTCAAAATTGGCGCAGGCCACCTTGCCGATAAGGTTGTATCTCTTTTTACCGGTCTTTTTAGCCCCGGTGTACGCAATAGCAACTTTCATTTCCGCGCTGTTGCCCACCTTTTTTCGGTCTTTACCCTGTAAATTCAGATATACGCCATCCTGTTCTTCAAATAGAAGCTTCGTTTCATTCGTTCCTTCTCCATGATGGGCTTTGGCCAACGCTGCTGCCCGACACTCTTTTTTATCAAGCTTTTCGCCCAATGCCTGCACCACGTTCCACGCGCCGGTATGGCTGATCATCTGCCCCGTCAATTTACTGACTGCTTGGGCCGTTTCTCGGTATGACATCTCACAGCTCGTTTCGGCTATCCGCTCAGCCAGCATATCGCTCACAAACCCTATAGTATTAAATCCCAACGCTTCATCTAACAGATAAACATAGTTTTTTGTCCCGTTTTCGCCTTTGTGTTCATATATGGTGCGCTCGTATTCTACTTCGCCCATGATGGTTTTTAACACCGTTCCGCGATTGCCTTTGTGTCGGTACTCGCCTCTGTCACGCTCAAGCATTAACTTGTTGTCGAGCCGCGTTATTATGGTTTTCAGAATCTCGCGACCTAGCTCGCAGCAATATCGATAAATTTCTGTCTCCAGCGTGTTTATGTCTATTTCCGTCTTGGTTAGAATCATCTTAGCATACACTCCCTGTTAATGGTTGTTACAAACTCATTATTTCCAGTTCGTGTATGCTTAAGGGAGATGGTTTTGCCATTTCCCTTCTATTTTGCCAATGATTATTTTACACTAAGATTAAATAGGCGGGGTGCGGCGAGGTACAGGAATGGGCGGGTTTGAAACCCGCCCTACGGCAAATTATTTGGTTTTCAAATAAACCGGTTATGATTAAAAGCCTGAGAGGGCGGCGCCGATGGCGGTGGCGAAGATGGCGTTTTCGGGGATGATGAAGCTGAGGTCGGAAAGATTTTCGAGCCCGGTAAAAATTTTTCTGGCTTGGGGCAGCGTCGATAAGGTGCCGGTCAGAACGACATCCTTGATTGTGTCGTTTCTTGTGGCGAAGACGGCCATCATGCCGATCGTCTGAAAGGTCATATTCAGAATGCCCAACGTAATGTCGGCGTTCGTCGCGTTATCCTTCAGTTTTCCGAAGTTGGATGCCGTCGCGTGAGGAGGCAGGGTCCCGACATCGGCGGAGCTGATATCCTTGATCATGAGGTCAACCTTGGACAGATCGCCGACGGATGCCAGTTCAGTTATTGTGTCGAAGGAGCTGGCACCCACAAATTTGCTGCAGAGGCCTGTGATCGTACCGCCGCCGACACCGCTCCCGCCGAGATGCGTGATTCTGTCTTTCGAGGCCCGCACGAGCGCCGTGCCGGTACCCATACTGACAATAATCGCTTCTTCCTTTTGACTGAGGGCCAGCCCCCCGATGCCGATGGCTTTGAATTCATCGATCCGGCATGTCTGTATCTGATAGATATTGCCCTCGATCTGAGATGACCCGACGCCGGTCAAAACGATTTTTTCGATGTCTTTAAGGTTTAAATGATTTTGCCTGAGAAATTTGCCGAAAGCGCCGTAGGTCGAGGTAATTGCATCGTCTGCCTTGACCAGCTCGGCGGAGACAAATACGCCGTCGGGATGGTAGCCGACAATTTTTGTTATTGAACCGCCGATATCTATGCCGAGTATGACACTCATGTACATCACCTGTATTATTAATGAACTGTTGACGTACCTCTGAGTATAGTATCTTTTCGGCCAATAATCAACCATTCCGGCGGAAAACCGTAAGCAGAATGCGGCGACATTTCAGTGCGGCGGGGATGAAGAAGACGAGGCCGAGGAGAGACCAGAGAAGGATCGCGAGAGTATGGGTGAGGAAAACCCAGTCGTCAGGGTTTGAACCGACGGCGGCGTGAAGCGACGCGAAGAAGGCTTCGACGGTTCTGACATAAAAAGAGAGCTCGAAAACATTGTCCCGGGGCAGATAGGACGGCGGTATGGCAAGGCGGCTTAAGAGCGATGACAATACACGCCAGACGCCGGCTGTGGCGGCGACGCCGGCCAAGAGCCGCAGAAGCCGCTTTTTGCCTGCTTCCTTCTGCGCGGAGGCAGCGGCTATAAGCTGATGCCCCGCGGCGTAAAGAAGCAGGGTGAAGACGAACAGCGCGCATACGAGCACTGAAAAATACCAAAGGCTGGCTGCCAGCCCGAGCCTCGGACGGTAGTCGGTGAGGCTGCCGCTGAGCGCCTTCTTCTGGAAGCCGGACGCCTGATCCAGCAGATACTGCGCGTCGCTTCCCTTTGCGTCCGTCATATAAAGCATAGAGACCTGTACGTCGGCCACGCGCAGCGGGTCAAAGAGATAGACGCGGGGTATGCCGTCGCTGCTGATGGTGTGCAGGAAGTCCTTTTCCTCCGCGACTGCACCGTATGCGCTGTAGACGCCGCAGATCATATATTCTGTCTGCCCGATGAGTATGGCGCTGCCCGAGGGCCGGTCCGTCCCAAAGAGCTTAAGGGACAGCGATTTCGGCAGGACGGCGCAGGGCGCGATATCATTGCCGGTTAAAAACCAGCTGCCGAAGGTATAGAGCATGGGCAGGCATAAACCCATACCGGGTGTGGCAAAGGCTGTTAAGGCTGCCCGGAGGCGCCGGTGACGGCGGAAACCCGTCAACGGGATAATCTGAAACAGGCTGAACGGGAGACGCGGCTCGATAACCGGAATCATTTGCCGGTTCGGCGGCGGCTTCTGGCGCGGAGAACATCTCCGTCAGGGCGCTTGAAAGCTGCTGCAGCTCGCCGCCGGCGCTGTTCAGATAAGAGGAAAACGCCGGGCCGCTGACGGCGCAGACGGGTACAAGCAGAAACAGCACGATAACAAGGCACGCGCCGTCATGCCAGGACGCGCTGAACAGCCTCCGCGTAACGGAACGCAGGAGAAGAATCGGCAAATACAGCGCCGTTCCGGTCAGAGACATCAGCACAATGGTTATAAAAAGAGCATCAATTGCTATCCCCCTATAAAGAAGCCTGAAGGTAATATATGCCGCGAGGTGCGCCTGTCTGCGGCTTTACTTGCCGTCGCTTCTTTCGGTAAACCAGGTCTTCAGCTCCTCGATTTCCTGTACCGACATATCGCCGCTTTCATAAAGGGCGGCCATCAGGCTTTTGACGGAGCCATCGTGAACATGCTCGAGAAACATCCGCGTCTCAAAGCGCCGATATTCGCTTTCGTTGACCTTTGGTATATATTCATAGGAGCGCCCATGCCTGACTGTCGTCAGGAGGCCTTTTTCGACGAGGCGCGCCAGAAACGTGAGCACCGTGCTCGTCTTCCATTCGTTCCCCGTCGCCTTCAATTCCTCAAGCAGCTTCGCGGACGTGACAGAGCCACCGGCGGCCCAGACGAGCTGCATGACCTCCTTTTCCGCGTCGGACATGCGCTGTATTTTATTCATTCGAATCCCCTCTTCTCGCACAAATATCTACGCTGTGTAGATACCAATATTCTACACGGCGTAGATTGTTTTTCAATAGTAAATTATGAATATTTTACCTCCAAACGAATTAACGCACAGGTTACGGGTTGTATTTTGGGCGATAATGCGTTAGAATCCTTTCAGTTTATTGGGGAGGCATTTAATGGATTGGCTTGAAATCACCGTAAATACGACGCCTGAAAGGCTTGAAGAGCTGGCGCGACGGCTTGAGGATTTAGGCGTTACAGGCTTTGTGGTCAATGACGAGGCGTCGATCCGGGCGTTTTTAGACAACAACCCTACGTCGTGGGATTACGTGGACGACGCGGTGTTTGATCAGGTGCGGGGGAAATCGTCCCTGCAGTTTTATCTGGAGGACAATGAGGAGGGGCAGGCGCTCCTGTCGGAATACAGGGCCCGGCTGCCGGAGGAGTCGTTTGACGCGCGGCATGTGCGCGACGAGGACTGGCTGAATAACTGGAAGCAGTACTTCAAGCCGCTTGAGATCGGCCGCCGCCTTTTGATTGTGCCGGAATGGGAGCCCGTCCCAGAAAATACAGGCAGGATCATACTGCGCATCGAGCCGAAGCTGGCCTTCGGAACAGGCTCCCACGCCTCGACGCGGATGTGTCTTGAAGAGCTTTTTGACCACAGCGCGAAAAGCGTTCTCGATCTGGGCTGCGGCAGCGGCATTCTTGCCGTGGCGGAGCTCCTTTATGGCGCGACAAGCGCCGTCTGCTGCGACATTGCGCCCGACGCCGCCGCCGTATGCCTTGATAACGCCCGCTTGAACGGACTGGACCTTGCCAAAATGGAAGTGTACACCGGCAACATTCTGGAGGGAAATACGCTTTATGACATCGCGGGCGGCAGGCGGTTTGATATCGTTTTCGCCAACATCATCGCCGACGTGATCATCCCGCTGGCGAAGCATGTCACAAATCTGCTGACGCCCGGAGGAATCTTTATCTGTTCAGGTATCATCGACGGCAGAGAGGATGAGGTCCGGTCAGCGCTGGAAAAAAGCGGGCTGGAAATCATCAGAGCGCGCCGGTCGGAAAACTGGCACATGTTCGCCGCCCGGGCGGTTGTGGAGGCGGAGCAGCTGTGATAAAATAGGCATCGGCGGAGCGCGGCACAGAAGGCAATCCTCAGTCAGCTTCGCTGACAGCTCCCTCGGGATCGCATGCAATGCGATCTCGATAAAAGGAGCCTTTGTTAGGAACGAAGACGTCCTTGAGATCGGTGGACGGATGGGAAGGCAGGAATACAGAATGAAACATCAACTAAAGGCTGTTGTGCTGGCGGCGGGTAAGGGGACGCGGCTGCAGACGGAGGGGGTAGACCTTCCGAAGGTCATGCGTTTGGCATGTAACCGGCCGCTGCTCGGCTGGGTGCTGGAGGCTATATCGTTTATTGACAAAAAAGATACTATTATTGTCGCCGGCTATAAGCGCGAGGACGTGATGGCGCGTTTTGAGGGGTATACATTCGCCGTTCAGGATGAGCAGCTGGGCACGGGGCACGCCGTCATGTCGGCCGAGAACGCGCTCAGAGGCTTTGACGGCAGCATCCTTGTCTGCTACGGCGACATGCCGCTGTTGACGCGGGCGACATATGAAGCGCTGATCAAAGCCCATATTGATGAAATAAACGACTGTACGATCCTCAGCAGCCGGTCGGAGGAGAAGCTGCCTTACGGCAGGATCGTCCGGGATGAAAGCGGCGCGTTTTTAAAGATCGTCGAGGACAGGGACTGCACGGAGGCGGAGAAAACCATCACCGAGCTGAACACGGGCCTGTATGTCTTCGAAGCCGGGAAGCTCCTCCCTGCCCTTTCGAAAATCAAAAACAACAATGTCCAGAAGGAGTATTATCTGACGGACGTTCCGGCGATCCTGCGTGAGGAGGGCGCGAAAATCGGCGTCTGCGAGCTTCGGCTGGGCAGCGAGATCATCGGCGTCAACACCCTCGAGCAGCTTCATGAGGTCGAGGATATCCTCAGGAAACGCGGCGCGTTTTGACGCCCCGCTTCGTCTTGACATTCCCATGCTAAAATGCTACTATAGCATGTGCTTCACCCATATGCCGGTGTGGCGGAACTGGCAGACGCCCGGGACTTAAAATCCCGTGAGGTTAATACCTCGTACCGGTTCGATCCCGGTCACCGGCACCAAAAATTGACCGAAGCATTGATACGATACTTCGGTCAACTCTTTTATTATTCATATCAGAAAAGCCTGTAATAC
>CAZJCH010000129.1:0-6754 GCA_964544005.1 uncultured Papillibacter sp. | reverse complement strand
CTTCCTCCGTACCGTAAGCCGAACGGCAGGCTGAGCCTTCGCCGCCGCGGACGCCACCGGCCAGGGCGACCTTCTTGGAGGCCCACTCCTTGGCCAGGGCGCGGATACGCCTTGCGGGAATACCGGTCTTCTCGCCGGCCCATTCGGGCGTCTTGGGAATACCGTCTTCCTTGCCCATGATATAATCGCGGAACTCATTGATGCCGATTGTCTTGCGCTCGACAAAGTCGTGGTCGTAGGTATCGTCCTCAAACCAGGTGTAGGCGATGGCGGCAGCCAGCGCCGTGTCGGTACCCGGACGCGGGGCAAACCATGTGCCGTCCATAACGGCGTTGGTGTAATTGTAGAACGGGTCGATGAAAACGCATTTGATGCCCATTTCCTTCAGCCAGACGCGCCAGATGTTGGACTCCTGGCCGGAATAGATGCCGTGGGTGGAATCCGGGTCATTGGACCAGAAGACGATCATATCGGTGTGCTTCATGGCGTCCGGCAGGAGATCGAACTGCTCCGGCTGGCCCAGGCGCCAGTAGAAACCATACATATGCGGCGCGCCCCACATCCAACCTTCCCAAGAGTCCGGGTTGTCCAGAATGGGGGTATAGCCCAGCATGCCGAAGAAGCGGCCGAAGGGCGCCATCTTGTAGCCGACGATGCCCCAGTTGTGGTGGGAGCTGGTGATGGCTGTAATCTGATGGCCGTCGATGGAGCCGTCGGGATTAATCTTGATGAGACGCTTGATCTCATTGGAAATGAGCGTCGCCGCTTCGTCCCAGGAGATGCGCACATAGTCGGACTTGCCGCGGTTCTGGGGATTGCGGGCGCCGTTGGGGTCCCAGTCCACGCGCTTCATCGGATAGAGGATACGGTCTTCTGAATAGAGCCTGTTGCGCTCAGCCAGAATGTTCTGTGCGATGCGTATCGCCTTCGGTGGGCTGTACTTATTCCCGTTTCTGTCTTCGACGCTCCATGGCTTCGGCCAATCCTCGTCTGGTACTTGCAGCGGACGGATACGGGTAATTTTACCGTTTTCCACGTAAACGGAGATGGGACCTCCGGTGGTCAGGTTCGTATACACCTTTTCCAAGTTCTTTTCACTCCTCCTTTAAATTCCTCGCGTATAAAATGATAAACAATGGTCATTCACTGTATCAGCCGGCCTTTACGCTGTCCTGCCGGCTGCCGCTGGCTTGCTCATTATTATAAACCTTAGGACAATACCAATGTCAAGTATATTGCTCTGAATTTTATAAGATCCTCAGTACTAAAATATGGATTGTGTACGTAATGTTGGTTCTGTAACAGCCATTCGGCTGTTACCGTTCGTGTTGAAATAGTTTCCCTTTGCGCGCAATCCTATGTATATTATTGTTATAGTATAATACGTTCTAATGATAACGCCGCAAGAGAATATTACCATGGTGATGCAGGAGGTGTCTATGAGCAGAAAATTCAAGCCCGACAAACAGAATATCATCAGCTTCAGCCTGATGGGCCCGGAGAGCGGCGGACCGTGTCTTGTCGACTCGACCGACGATCATATCACCCGGATCAGGCCGTATCACTACGACACGGAATACACAGACAAACACTGCAACCCCTGGAAAATCGAAGCGCGGGGCAGCGCCTTCTCAGCACCTGACCGGGTGACGATAACGCCGTTCGGCCTGGGCTACAAATCGCGCGTCTACTCAAAAAACCGCGTCCGATATCCCCTGAAGCGCGTCGACTGGGATCCAAAAGGCGCGCGCAACCCGCAAAACCGCGGCAAATCCGGCTACGTGCGCATCTCCTGGGACGAAGCGGCCCAAATCGTCGCCGACGAGCTCGTCCGCATCAAGGAGACCTACGGCCCCGAGGCCGTTTTATGCCAGGCGGATATGCACGGCGAGGGTAAGCATGTGGCCCCCAGCCACGGCTGCCCCAACAGGCTTTTAGCCATGATGGGCGGTTATACGCTGCAAATGCGCAATATGGACAGCTGGGAAGGCTGGTTCTGGGGCGCCAAGCACGTCTGGGGCTGCGAGCCCGTCGGCGAGATGATGCCGATGACGAATCTCTACCCCGACATTGCCAAGCATTCCGACATGCTGCTCTTCTGGGGCTGCGATCCGGAAACAACTCCTCTCGGCGTTGTTTCTCAGCTGCCGAGCCGGCTTTGCTCCTGGTTTACGAAAATCGGTATAAAAAGCATCTATGTCTGCCCCGACCTCAATTACGGCGCGGCGGTTCATGCCGACAAGTGGATTCCGATCCTGCCCGGTACCGACGCGGCGCTGCAGCTGGCCATTGCCTATCTTTGGCTGACGGATGGGACATATGAAAAAGACTATATCGACACGCATACCTACGGATTTGACAAATTCGCCGATTATGTTTTAGGCCGTGAGGACGGCATTCCGAAGACGCCCGAATGGGCCTCTCCAAAATGCGGCGTCTCAGAGTGGACAATCAAGGCGCTGGCCCGGGATTGGGCCAAAAAAACCACGTCAATTCTCCACGCCAACGGCGGCGGACTGATTCGCGGGCCGTACGCCACGGAACCGGCGCGCCTTGAAGTCATGCTGCTGGGCATGCGCGGCGTCGGCAAGCCGGGTGTGCATCAAGCCAAGGTCATCGAATTCAACCTTTGGAACAAGGATTTTCCGCTGCCCTATCAGGGCGAATTTATGCCGGCCGTGCCGCACATTGCCGACCCCCTGCGGCCTGTTGACGGCGATGTGGCGCCGGAGATCAACATGAAGCGCTTTACGCTCTCACCCGAGCAGGCGGAACGCGCCCCGGAGCTGATTGAGCTCTTCAGGCAGTTCCCGGCTCCGCAGCAGTTCATCCCCCGCTGTCTTGTCCACAAGGCGCTCATCGACGGCCACGCGGAGTGGTACGGCCTGCAGTGCTTTTCATCGAGCCAGATACCGAACGCCCAGAACTGCCGCCTGCCGACAACAGAATATCAGCTTGAAAAGATTGTCTACCCGCGCCCCGGCCTGTCAAAGGTCCACATGATGTGGACGGATGCCCCCTGCCAGGTCACCTGCTGGAACGACGGCAACTTGACAGCCCGCGCGATGCAGTCTCCGGATATCGAAACGATCGTCGCACAGCACCCGTGGCTTGAAAACGACTGTTATTTTGCCGACATCATCTTCCCTGTGGCGACAAAGCACGAGATGCACGATATCGGCAACGACTTATCCAGCGGCGCTTTCGTCTCGATATACAAAGAAGAGCCGTGCTGCCCGCCGGTCGGCGAGTCGCTTAGTGACTTCGATGTCTGCGCGAAGGTCGCCGAAAAACTCGGGAAGGAATATTACGACGCCTACACCTGCAACATGTCGGAGGAGGACCGCGTCCGCTTCTTCTACAAGGCCTCCGGCTGCGAGGAGCGTATGTCCTGGGACGAGTTTAAGAAAAAAAGGATCTATGTGGTCCCGTGCAAGCCCGACGCGCAAAAGCTCCCCGCAGGCTTGTACGACTTTTATAACGACCCGGAAAACAACCCGCTGTCAACACCCACGGGCAAGCTGGAATACTCTTCGACATATTTAGAGAGATTTATGCCCGACGACGAGGAGCGCCCGCCCGTCCCGAAATGGATTGAAAAGGGTGAGAGCCACGACGAACGGCTCTCCAGCGAACGCACGAAAAACTACCCGCTGCTCTGCATGTCCAACCATGGGCGCTGGCGCATGCACGCCCAATGCGACGATATCGTCTGGAACAGGGAAGTCGAAACAATGAAAATCAGAGCCAAAGACGGCTATCAGTACGAGCCGGTTTGGCTCAATCCGAAAGAGGCCGAAAGGCGCGGCATCCGGCACGGCGATATCGTCAAGGTTTTCAACGAGCGCGGTATCGTGCTGTGCGGCGCGTATGTAACACAGCGCCTTATTGAGAGCACGTGCTACGTCGACCACGGCGCGCGCCTCGACCCCATCATTCCCGGCGTCCTCGACCGCGGCGGATGCATCAACTGCATCACACCGACAAACATCACCTCAAAGCACGCCACCGGCATGGCCACCTCCGGCTTTCTCGTCGAGGTCCAAAAAGTCACCGACGCGGAGATGGACGGGTGGCGCCGGGACTACCCCGAGGCCTTTGCCCGGAAGATCGACATTGCAGCCGGCGTCTGTCTTGAGGGTTGGCTGGTAGAGTGTGAAGTTTGAAGTTTGAAGTTTGAAAGCGAACAGTAAATAAACGGAGGTGGCACAATGTCAAAAGTTTTTTGCATCGATGTGGCCAAATGTAACGGCTGCTACAACTGTCAGCTGGCCTGCAAGGACGAGCATGTGGGCAACGACTGGATGCCCTACGCCAAACCCCAGCCGGAAATCGGCCAGTTCTGGTGTAAGGTCCGGGAAAATGTCGGCGGCACGATCCCAAAGGTGAAAATTCACTACATCGCCGAGCTCTGCAACCACTGCGAAAATGCGTCCTGCATGGACGCCTGCAAACGCGGCGCCATTTACCGGCGCGACGATGGTCTTGTATTGATCGAACCCGAAAAATGCGACGGCTGCGGCGACTGCGTGAAGGGCTGCCCGTATGAAGCCATCTACTTAAACGACGAGCTGAAGATAGCCCAGAAGTGCACCGGCTGCGCCCATCTTTTAGACAACGGCTACAAGCTGCCCCGCTGCGTCGAGGCCTGTCCGACAGACGCCCTGATGTTCGGCGAGGAGGAGGACATGCAGGACTTCATCATCGGCGCGACCGTGCGTCAGCCGGAAACAGGCAACCATCCGAAGGTCTATTACCGCAACATCCCGGGCAGGTTCATTGCCGGCACGGTGTACGACCCCATCGAGAAAGAGGTCGTCATCGGCGCGCGCTGCCGTGCCACCATCGGCGGCAAGACCATCGAGGTCCTGTCCGACGAATACGGCGATTTTTGGTTCAAGGACCTCGCCGTGGGTAAATACGACATCGTCATCGAAGCCAAAGGCTTCGAGTATAAAGTGTTCGATAAAGTCGACGCCACCAAAGACGTCAACCTCGGCGACATCCCGCTGGAAAAAAAGGAATAGCTTTGTCTTGTCAAAACCGGTCATAACATCATGGCCGGTTTTGGGCTTGTAGTGTGGGCGGTCACGCGGGGCCGCCCCTACCCGGCACCGTCTCTTTTTAACGTAGGGGCGACCCTATGTGGTCGCCCGAAACGCAGCGTCATATTCCCCTAACGTATAATCCGCGAACTTTTCGTTCGGCCGTCCCAAAGCGGCGAGGATTTCGTAGCAGCCGGCCTGGTCGGCGAGGAATCTGATGTCGACGTTGGGGCCGACGACTTCGGCGTATTTGTACTGAGCCAGAATATCATCGGGTACGTCCGTCACGTCAATTGTCGTCATGCCCAGCGATATTTTACCGATGAGCGGTGCCCGAAAACCGCCGATGACCATGTAAACGCCCTTGGGGGCGGCGTCCGTCTCGCTCAGGAGCCGCAAATATCCGTCCTTGTAGCCGATGTGCACAAGCGCCAGCACTGTATCCCGCTTCGTCGTGTACGCGCCGCCGTAGCCGACGGTCTCGCCTTTTTTAACGTTTTTAATCTGCGATATCTTGGCGTAAACCTCGATCGTATGCCTGGCGTCGGGAGAGACGGATGACGACGCGTTGGGTGCGCCGCCCACGAGGCCGATGCCCGGGCGGATGATGTCCATATTGAAAACCGCGTTGTCCAAAAGAATGACGCTGTCGGTACAGGCGAAGGAGACGGGGCGGGGCGGCAGAAAGCTCAAGTACCGCTTTAACACATCAAGCTGGCGGAAGCAGTTTGTATGGTCATTTCCCTTGATGTCATAGAAGTGGCTCATGTAAAACACGACATTGAGATTTTGAGTCAACTCCTCAAAGTTTTTACCGAGAACCTCAACCTCCTCGTCTAACAGCCCCAGCCTGTTCATGTGCGTGTCCAGATGGATGACGACGGACGCGTTCCCGCCGCGGCGATCGCCGCCGTTTACACCGCAATAATCGTTCCAGCGCCGCTGCTGCTCAAGGCAGTTGACACAGGGCGTTACAGCGTAATCCTTGAAATACGCTTCTTCTCCGTGCAGGAGCCCCGCCATTGCAAAAATCTTCGCGTCCTGTTGCGGCAATATCCCCCGGAGCTTCATGCCCTCGCACAGCTCTTCGACGAAGAAGTATCGGACGCCCTCGTCATAAAGCGCCGGAGCGACGTCCTTCATCATAAGGCCGTGGGCTTCCGCCTTGACGACGGCGGCGCAGACCGACCCCGTCCGGTCCGCTTTTTCCTTAAACAGCCGGTAATTATGGACAACCGCATCGATATCCCTGATTCGAACAACGGGCTTAGACCCGAAGGCCCCATCCGGTATCTGTCTGAATGAACCCATAAAACACATCCTTATACCTCACATATTGCTCAAGAATCCCAAGAGCTTTCCACCTTACCTGTCTGGAGATTATATCATTTATTGAAAATTCTTACAATCACTGTATATAAGGCAGCGCACTTTATTCGAGAGGAGAAAACAACATGGCGAAAAACCCCATTGATGTCAAGGCCCACAAGCGTGTATTCAAGGCCGCGAGCCTCATGGGCCCGAGGAGCGGCCTCCCGACTGTCGTCGAATCGGACAGCGACGGCAAAATTACCAGGATCAGGCCCTTTTACTACGACGAGCATGTCGACTGGGAGAGTAAAAACCCCTGGAAGCTGGAGGCCCGCGGTAAAACCTTTGAGGCGCCGAAGCACACCGTTCCGGCTGTTTATTACCTTACATACAAAAAG
>CAZJCH010000128.1:4983-6755 GCA_964544005.1 uncultured Papillibacter sp. | reverse complement strand
AGACCTGCGGAAGGATGACGCGGCTGATCGACAGCCTGTCGGAATTCGCCATGTCATCCGAGCTGAAAATAAAAAAAGAAAACATCAATGTGAAAAAAATGGCAACCATCGTTTATAACGAGCTGAAAGCGACGGCAGAAAACAAAACCCGCCTGCAGTTCGAATCCGGCCTGCCGGTCGTCCGTGCCGACAGTCTCCTGTTGCGCCGGGTCCTGTACAATCTCCTGTCCAACGCCATGAAGTTCTCATCAAAACGGGAAATGTCGGAGATAACGCTCGGGTGTACGGAGGAAAACGGGCAATATATCTTTTCCATCAGGGACAACGGTATCGGCTTCGACATGCAGTACGTGCATAAGCTGTTTAACGTCTTTGAGCGCCTGCACACAGAAGAGGAATTCGGCGGCTCCGGCATGGGTCTCGCGGCCGTACGCAATATCATCGATCGGCACGGCGGGAGAACGTGGATTGAGAGCAGAGAGAACGTCGGAACGACCGTCTATTTTACGCTGCCGGTATAAAAGCAGGGGGAACGTCCCCCTGCTTTTATACCTCACGGGAAAGTCTTATCAGCCGTCCCTGCTCAAGCAGATTTGCTTCAGCTTCCGTCTCCAGGACGAGCGGCAACAGTTACCCTGTAGGTCAAAATCCACCGTGTGGGAGTGTGTATCGATTGATAATCAGAAAGCTGTCTGTCTCGTTTTTATTGTTGCTAGCCTTATTGCTGTCCGGCTGCGGCGGCAAATCCTCGTCCGGTGCCGACAATCTCAAAAGTTTTGTCAATAAGGGGTCCACCGTCGAGGAATACGCGCAGAAATGTATTGAGTATTGGGCGGCGCATTTTCAGGAGGGCAGGGTCAGCCGCCCTGAGATTGTCGACACGAAGCTCGGCGCGCTGGAGCACCTCGGGCGGTTTGAGACCATGGCAGACTACCCCGTGGAGGTCTGGCGGCTGGAATACGAGCTCAAGCCGGACAATATGGACAAGGTCTGGTGGACCGGCACCGGCATGTACAATGGGGGTACCGGCGGCTGGCTCTGCTTTGATGCAGGAGCCGCGAAGCCGTGCCTCGTCGTGGCGTATGAAAACGACAAGCAGGAGTTCCTGGGCCTGACCGATACAAAAAAAATGGCCGAACAGGGCGGGCCGGAGAACGCCGTGCGGGCCTTCCTGGAACAGGAGGGGCGCCTCCCGAAGGAGACATACCCCGGCAATCACGCCTGGGCAAGCTTTATCGGTCCCGATCACACCGTTTTGAGCCTTGTCCTGTCTCAGCCCGTCCGCCAGGGCGGCGGCGGCATCTGGTGCGTCGAGCGGTATTATGATTTCAGGGGCGGCGCGTATCTCGTCTCGCCGGAAAAAAACGGCGCAGCCCTGGACGCGTACGGCCTGCTGCAGGCTGCATGCGACGGCGGCGAGCATCAGGACCTGCTTGACCCGTTGGGAGCGGCGCTTCGGTTTATCAGCGATACGCTCCGCTTCGATATCGCGCAGGAGGACCTGATACTCTGGACGGAGGGCGGTCTCGGAAGCGATGAGGACCTCGATTACTGCGTCTCCCGGGAAATTCTGAAGCATAACTCGGAAAAGCTCGGCGACAAGGACCCTGAGTATAAAACCGAGGCGCATTACACCGTGTCGGTCAAGCAGATGACGGATGCTGTGTCCGTCTGCGCCGTCGCCTGGTACGGGCAGTATGATTACAAGGACGACAGGCCAAACGAAACGGGTGCCGCCGGCGGCAGCGCCGTCCTGCTGACCTTTGATAAGA
>CAZJCH010000128.1:0-4973 GCA_964544005.1 uncultured Papillibacter sp. | reverse complement strand
CTGAAGGACTACTGGGAGGCGCCGGCCGGCTGCCCGCCGGAGCTCATCAAAGCAAAGTTCCCCGCCGATGCCGATAAAATCCTTACGCTTTATAACGGCCTTGACGGTGAATGCTACAGCAGGGCGCGGGCGTACTTCATCGAACAAAACGGCTGGTCGATTCCCATTGACGACGTGCTGGGCGCGCCCTTCGCAATCGGACCGGACGATAAACCGCTCATCATCGAGTACAATTATGACCGCAGCCTGGAGGAGCTCCATTTCACCGATATGACGATCCCGTCCTTCGATTTTCTTGCGGAATTTAAAAACCTCAAGTTCCTGTCCATCACAAGCTGCGCCGTCCCGGAGGGCGTCACGCTGCCGCGGCTCGAGACGCTGACGGGTTTGAGCGTCTGCCATACCGAAGGAGCAGACGCCTTTTCCCTTGTAAAAGACTGCCTGCCCCTGCCAAACCTTAAGAGCCTGTCACTCGTAGATTCTGAAGAGGGGTTTGTGCTGCCGAGAATCGACACTCTGGAGCGGCTGGAAATATCCGTCCCGAATGTGCTCGAAATCATCGCGAATAATCATCATGTGCTCACGCTCCTGCTCGGCGACGGAACCCTGGGCCTGCAGAACCTGAACGGCTTGGAGCGCTTTAAAAATATGACCTATTTATCTGTTTTGGAGGATGTCCGGGATATCTCCGCCCTGTCGGGCTGCGAGAGCCTGCGGCTTCTCATCGTCGATCACGCCTCGGGCCTGAGGACCTTAAAGCCCCTTTACAATCTGGAGCATCTCGAAGAAATTATCATGGACCAGGCGGCGTACCGCTACCTCCCCCAAGAGGATAAGGATCATTTCAGCGGAGAAAACCGCGACGCCGCGCGGATCTATTTCTACGACTAAAAAGCAAAGAGACGGTTTCCTGCTTTTTTGGAAGCAAACCGTTTTCCTGTTATTGAAAAGCTGATATCATAAAGCTTCGGCGGGCGTCCCGTCTGTTTCCGGCTGTTCGGCGAAATAGTGTTCGGCGGCGTGGCGGAACGCGTTTTGGACGAAGGCGACGGCTTTTTTGCTGACGGCGGCCTTCGGGCACAGGGACTCAAAGGCGTGATAGCAGCCTTCGAAAAGCTCAAAGTCAACCGGCACGCCGGCGCGCTTGAGCTTTTCAACGTATTGGACGGTCTCGTCCCTAAAGGGCTCCAGGCTCCCCGCAAAGGTCGCCGTGGGCGGCAGCCCGCTGAAGTCGCCGGCGCGGGCCGCCGCCGCGTAGCACGGGACGTCCGGCGTGCCGAAGAGTCTGCCCAGATAGAGCCTCCAGGCGGTCCGATTCGCTTTCGAGTTCCAGACGGGCGCGTTGTTGCCCTTGGCCGATGCCGTTTCCATCCTGTCGTCCAGCATCGGATACAGCGGCATCTGGAAGGCGACGGCGACCTCGCCCCTGTCCCGGGCGTAAAGCGTCAGCGCCGCTGTGAGGCCGCCGCCGGCGCTGTCGCCGCCGACCATGAGCTGGCTGTCCCGGATGCCCAGCCTTTGGGCGTTGGCCTTCGTCCATAAAAGGGCGTCGTAGCTGTCCTCCAGCGCCGCCGGATACGGCGCCTGAACGGACAGGCGGTAAGCGGGAGCCACGACGACGCAGTCACAGGCCTCTGTCAGCCCTTCGGCCTTCCAGACGGCCGCCTCGGGGGCGCCGATGGCGTACCCGCCGCCGTGCAGCCACAGGACGCCGGGCGCGCTGTCTTTCAGGCCCAAAGGCCTGAATATCAAAACGCGCATGCCGGTGCCGTCCCGGCGCGGAATCTGCTCCTCGGTGACCTCCAGAGTTTTGCTTTTGATTCGGATGAGCCGGTGCTTCGTCATCAGCCGGTTCATAAAGCGCATGCCCGGTTCCGTAAAGGTATAATTGAGCAGCTTGTAACAAGCCCCGGCTGCCCTCAGCTCCCTGTCAATCATGAAGCGCTTAATTTTCATAGACGGTCCTCCCGACAGCAGGAGGGACGGTTCCTCTGCTTTAAAACCGTCCTCTCGCTTTTCCGGGCTTTATTATACCATAAAAAGCCATGTACTTCCAGTCTGTGATTTCCTGCCGGGCTGGCGTATAATCGGTTTGAGAACGAGGCTGGGGGAGGAAAGCGGCATCAATCCGAGGCTGTCCTGCCGCCATACCAAAACAGCCATGCGGGGCGACGCCTGCTGCGAGTATGTCCTCACAATGGATTTGCCTTAGCATCTGGTGAGCATTTAAAAAGCAGGAGAACCGTCCCTCTGCTTTTCATTTTGGCTTTCTTGCAACAATAGAGTCAGATGCATGCCAATGCTTTTCGACTCCTGGATGATCATCTTCAAATATGTGTGAATCTTTTGAAACAATCTCCCAATCAGAATAGAGTGATTCGAGCTCGCCTTCGTTTGCCAAGCCTTTAACAAACGGCGCAATATCAGAGGAGGCTGGCACTTTGTTGGTAAAGATTTGAAAAATATTCACCCCTCCAACGTTTGTGTTCTTCTTAGCATCAAAAATAAAACGTTTCCATTCTTCTTTACGAACAAAATGAAGGGTTCCATAAGAGATTATCACATCATATTGTTTTTTAAACGTGAATTGTGTCAAGTCTTCAACCCATGCATTGAGGCGCAGATGATAGGCTTCGGATATTTTTTTTAGTTTCGTGATTCCCGCCTGAGACAAATCAAAGGCTTCAACATATTCAAACCCCTTCTGAGCTAAGAATATGGGATTTTTGCCTTCACCGCAGCCAACATCAAGTATAAACCAGTTTTTCTCAAAGGTCGTCCACATTGCTTCAACTGCTCTATTCGGTTTTTCGCCAAATGTAGTGACAGAATCGTCCAGATACGTACGCTCCCAAAAAGGTATATTCATAAAAGCCTCCAAATAATGAATAAAAAGGATAATTATAGACTATATGTAACTTTTGCCGTCCTGTCAACATATCCGACATATGAATCTGCAATGCTGGGCCTGGAGGTTTCCGTTACGCCGGACAGCTTGCTTTTCGGGCCCTGATCGGATAAAATCTGGCTTAAGGATTACATAAAGGGACATGGATGCGGCTTGCCGCGAAAGAAAACGGGTTAAGGATATGTCATCATGAAACGGCTGGTTTTTGTTGCTGCGCTGGCGGCGGTGTTTTTAGTCGCCGCCTTTTCAGGCGCGAATGTCATCAATAAGGACGCGCCGGCGGCTGTATCGCCGGAAGCGGACATATCGAATCCTGTGGATTCGTCGGTACCTGCTTCTCCCTTTGACGGCGCGCCGTCAGACGCCTCTCCCTCTGAAGCCTTGCCCGGGCAGGCCGCGTCCCCGGAAGCGTCACCGACGCTGCCGGCAGAGACGCCGGGGGGTGGACAAGCCGCCCCGCCGTTTGACGGAGCGCCGACAGACGGCGTCCCGTCAAACGATGCGGACGCGGGGACGGCGAGCGCCGCGCCGCCGAATAACGCGCCGCCTGACACAAGTGCGGCGCCGGGGAGCAGCGCGTCACCGAATAACGGCGCGACCCCGGAATCCGGTACGATACCGGACGGCGGAACGGCACCGGCGGTCGGGACATCTCCGGATACAGGCCCGCCGGGCTCACAGCCCCCGCTCCTTTCTCAAAAGGTCGAAGCCGCGGGGCTGACCTTTGACGTTATCCCTTATTCTCAGCTGATTCTTGTGGCGGCGGAGGGGTCGAAGGCGACGCTCTACTGTTATGACAGGGATGATAACGGACTGTGGATGCTCAATCGGGATGTCGGCACCATTAAAGGGTATGTGGGTAAAAACGGGATCAGCGCGGACAAGCGGGAGGGCGACGGGTATACGCCGGCGGGGCTGTTCGGCCTGGGCTACGCCTTCGGAAACAGCGCGAAGCCGGAAACGGGCATGACATGGCGGGCGGTCACAAAGGATTCCTATTGGGTGGATGACCCGGACTCTACATACTATAATCAATGGGTCGAGGGCAGGGACGGTGCCGACTGGGACAGCGCCGAGGCTTTGTCGGCGCTGTCTAAGCTGTATGCTTATGCCGTTGTGGTGGAATACAATACGCAGAGCATTGTCGCCGGGAAAGGCTCCGCCATCTTCCTGCACTGCAAAACCGAGCCCACCACCGGCTGCATCGCCGCCCCGCAGGAAGCTATCCTGAAAATTATCAGATGGCTGTCGGAGGACAAGGCTCCGGGGATGCTGATTGTGGGATAATAAAGTGTGGAGAGCGGAGAGTGGAAATATTGAAGGAGGAGCATTATGAAATTTTTATGGACAACGCTTTATGTTAAAAATCTGGACGAGTCGGTGGCGTTTTATTCGGACCTGCCGGGGCTGAAGGTACAGCGGCGCTTCCCGGCGGGGCCGGGCGTTGAGATTGCCTTCATGGGTAACGGCACGGCGGAGGAAACGCTCCTTGAGCTCATCTGCGACAGCGGCAAAACAGCCGTCAATCACAGCGGCGACATCTCCATCGGCTTCGCCGTCGACTCCGCCGACGCCATGCTGGAGGCGGTGAAAAGCCGGAGCATCCCCGTGAACAGCGGCCCCGTCGAAACCCCCGCCATGAAGTTTTTCACGATTAAGGACCCCAACGGCCTGAGCGTCCAGTTCTTCCAGCAGAAATAGAAGCAAGGCATAACAGCACAGCTCTCCGCATTGCGCGGGGAGCTGTTTTTACTGGAAATTTAGGCTCATCTTTTTCGCGGATGAATCGATAATTACTACATATAACCAAATACCAGTAAACGGAGTGATGTGTAAAAATGAAAAAAATCCTGACAATGATGCTTGCGGCAGTTCTGATGCTGTCCTGCCTGTCCGCCGTGACGACCGCGTCGGCGGATGGGCACCCGAAGGGGTATTGGCCTTATAAAGTGGCGTACGATAAGGCCGTCGAATCCAGAAACGAGGATGCGATCCTGAGCGCCGGTGACAGAATGCTGGCTTTTTACGCGAAGTACCCCATTAATGAGGATATCGCGGGTATGAG
>CAZJCH010000127.1:5852-6782 GCA_964544005.1 uncultured Papillibacter sp. | reverse complement strand
ATTGCAGAAGAAGACATACTGCGCGCGGCACCGGATGATCTGGAATTGCCTGACGGAAATAATTCAAAGCCCGATCCCGATACATATGATGTCCCGGACGTCTCACTCTTACTGCCCATTGACACGCCGCCCGAGGAGATCGTGATAACTTACGGGACGCCGCGGCTTGTCATCAGTGCCGGACAGGCTGAAATACCCGTGCGCTTCAGCGTTGTGTCGGATGATCCCTTATCCGAACCTGATATATTATCCGAGACAACGGTCATGGCTTCTGTGCAGCCTGTTATTCAAGACACCGGCTCAGAAAAGCAGGAGCCGGCACCTCAGAAAACCGGCGTCTTTATGCTCATACTCATCATCGCCGCGTCGCTCATAGGCGTCCTTATCCTCTTGCTTGTCTTCCTTGTCATCAGGCGGGCGGTCATTGTCCGGCGGCGAAGGCTGAAAAAAATCCAAGCCGGCCGGCACGGCAGACGGTAGCCGTACATTTAAATATGATTTTACATAATAAGGAGCTTGATATGATCGTCAGCAAGGTGTGGGCCGTTTATTTCAGCGCCACGGGAACAACAAAAAAAGTTGTCGAGCGCATTGCGGATACCGTCGCGGACGCAATCAGCGCGGAATGCGGGATTATCGATTTTACTCTGCCGGCCACCAGAACCGGCGCGTTGAATTTCAAAATGGGGGAGCTTGTCATATTCGGCACGCCGGTCATTGCGGGACGTGTTCCGAACGTCCTGCTGAAATACCTGGACACAATCGAAGGCGGCGGCGCGCCGGCCGTACCGGTTGTGTTGTACGGCAACAGGGATTATGACGACGCGCTGATCGAGCTGAGAGACATCCTTGAAAAAGACGGATTCCATACGGTCGCGGCGGCGGCCTTTGTGGGAGAGCACTCGTTTTCGTGTTCTCTCGCGCAGGGGC
>CAZJCH010000127.1:0-5842 GCA_964544005.1 uncultured Papillibacter sp. | reverse complement strand
TGGAGAAAACAGAGCGCTTTGCCGGCGAGATCGTCGATAAGATAAAAAGCACGCTTGATTTATCAGCAGCAGTGCCTGTATTTGTTAAAGGGACGGCACATCCCTATAGGGGATATTACCAGCCCCGTGACCGTCAGGGCAATCCCGTCAATATCCTGAAGGTAAAGCCTTTGACAAACGACAAGTGCACCAATTGTCTGATATGCGCAAAGGCCTGTCCCATGGGATCCATCAGTTTTGATAATGTCAGGGAGTTTACCGGGATTTGCATCAAATGCGGCGCGTGCGTCAAAAAGTGTCCCGTTCAGGCCAAGTATTACGATGACGAGGGTTTTCTATACCACAAACGCGAGCTGGAGGAAGGCTTAAAGAGAAGAGCCGAGCCTGAGCTGTTCTTATAAAAGGATAAATGCTCAAAAAGCCATCCCGCTTACGGAATGGCTTTTTGCGTTTTGCTAAAAACAGTCGGCAGTGCCCAACCTGCTGGATTTATTCTGTTATTTCTTGAGATTGGTTAAGTATGAGTGCACGCTTTTTTTTAACTGTGTCAGCGCGCTGCTTTTATTGGATTTTAGAACGAGAAAATATGACGTCGAATAAGCGTCCCAATCCATCACACGAATAAATTTCACACCCGGATAACTCCCGTCGTCGCTGGCCGATGGGATGGCGATTTTCATATGCTTGGTTAGATGAAAGGTGCTTGTATCATTTGTATCGATACTGATGTGTTTCAGTTCGATATGATTCTTCTTGCTGAGCTGCAGGAAGGGTGTCATTGTGCCTGATCTTGTCAGAATATCCTGATTCGGATGAAAGGCGATGGCAAAATCCTGAAATGCGGCAAAAGGCGCAGCATCGCCGGCCGCCAGAGGTTCTTTCTCGGATATAGCCAGATACATATTGTAATTTCGAACCAGAAGATACGACTCTATCTTAGGATCGTTGAGAAGGCCCTCTAGCGTCTCAGCATTAATCGAGTCTTTCTGTACCATCAAAAACGCGCCATCCAGGTTCCCGGAATAAATGGCATGTATCTGAGAGTCGAAATCAAGTTTTATCTGCTCCATGGGAGCATCCGGATGCTTCAGGACAAAATCCGCGATGATTTCATCTCTGCCCGGCGTGCAGCGGTTGATTCCCGTACCGATCCGCAGAAAGCCTCTGGCTTTATCCTGCAGTGCGGCGGCACCGTTTTGGAGACGCTTATAACTCTCAAACAGCTGGATAACAATCGGCATGAGAGCCTCCCCGTCTTCTGTCAGGGTTATTGAAGAAGCACGGTTGCTGCGGTTAAACAAAACGACGCCAAGCTCCTTCTCAAATTTCGATATATATTTTGAGATCACTGAGGGAGAGTAACTTAAAACAAAAGCAGCTTCGTTGAAGCTCCGGTGTTTCACAACCGTTATAAGCGCTTCAATTTCCTTCATATTCATGCATTCGGCCTCCCATGATAAAAACCCACTTTTTACCCGGCTATTAATACAATATTACATGTTTTTTTCGAGAATATAAAGACCTTTTGTTAATATAGAACAGTTTTATCACCCGAAGGGCAACCCACCACTGTGATGTTTTCAGACAACGTGTAGTAACCCTGGTACCCGTCCGCGTGCAAATATCCGGAGAAACCTTCCAGAAATCGCTTTGGATTTTCGGCCTTTCGATTCGGCTGATACTCAACAGGACCATCGGGTGTTCCGTATCCCCGCTTGTCCTGTACAGCCACATATAGCTTTTCGATTGTGCCGACTTGCCGGGCTCCTTCAGCACCTGCAAGGTGCTTTCATCAGAATGCAGTACGCTGTGTTGCATGAGCTGCCGATGAAGCTCATAGTGAAAGATTTTTTGAAATACTCAACCTAATACGGCATATATCTATTCTCCTTATATGATGGTCAATACCCAAGAACACGTAGCACAGCAAATGAAATCTTGGCATATTCACGTTCATATGAATCTTCAAGATTAAGCGAAGTTTTCTCCAATGCTTTTTGAATCCGATATGTTATGGTATTTTTGTGCAGTTTTTGTTCCAGGGACGTTTTCAGAAGTGATCGCTCATTTCTCAGATACAGTTCAAAAGTGCAGGCAATATCTGTGCTTTTTTTACCTTCACGGAATAATTCAAGTATTTCCTGTTTGCATGCGTACAGCATCGCGGTACTGTCTGATTTGCAGATAATGTAATCTATTGCATAGTGATAAAAGTGATAATTTTTACCAGATTCAAGTGCGGCCCTGTCTATGACAAAACGTACCTGATCATAGCAGTAATATATGCTGCGGATGTTGTCCAGACATAGACTGTAAATAAGGGAAACACTAAAATATTTGGATAAAGACTGAATTTGGTCGTTTGTTTTATTAAACACAGGATTATTTGAGTTCAAAATAAATAACACCGTGTCGCCAACAATAACACACGGGACCTCAAACGTATTGACAGAGGAAGCGTACATACGGTGCAAGTGTTCCTCTTTATCTTTTCCAGAGAAATAGGCACAGACCACGCAGTAACGTTCTGACGTGTTCCATCCATAAGTATTGAGCATGCGGTTCATGCCGTCGATGTCTTCAGCATTCTGTTTGGTCAGAAAGTCTTTAAAAACATCTCTTGAGACGTCGTCGTAAGTCTTCTCAATCTTGTTGGGAATATAATTGCCCAATGTTATAGCAAGGCTCATCAGAGTATCCACTTCACCATGAGAATATTTGTTTTCCGTACTGACCGAAGAAAAATATCCCCATGGTTCGCCGTCACATTTTATGCATACAGTCAGATACTCATGCTTATCGTTTGGTCGGGGCGCAGTGTAATACACTCCCGGGTCTTCGTGCAGCGCCTCTATAAATCTCGGCGATGACCGGCCCACTTTTATCGCGGAATTTGAGGATACACCATATTTAAGAAGATAGTCCCATTCCGCGTCAACCGTGCCTTTTGGGAACCGGCTTGACATTGCAATAACTTTCTTGTTCAAATCAAACAATACCAAAGGTTTTGGGAACATCGGCTCAACGGAATCAACTATTCTCTGCCAGTTTCCTTCTCGGCACAAATGAACGGTTAAATCATTCCACTCGTTATAGCAATCAAAAATCTGCTGCATACGTTCAAATGCGTATAGAAATGAACAATTGCTCAAAATAATGCGATCGCCGTTTGACTGGCACAACACATTACTCCCTTCCATAGATATGCAAACACGTCCGGGTGTTTCTGAAAAACTGACACCGTAAAGGTCATTTGCTGTACCGCTAGTAATATCCGCGGTTATGTTTTCGGTCCGCAGCATATTTGCAATCATCCACATATTGATTCTCAAATATAACATCCCCCATAAGCAGATCAAGCAATCAGATAGAGAGTTCCTTCATATATTAGTTGTAGTATACCATAGTTTAGTTAAATTGAATAATTATATGGCATTAAACAATTGTTATATTATAGGAATTATCGGAAATATATAGAATTTTGTGATGACAGACCAAAAACTCAACAGAATTCAGGATATTTTTGTTCTGCGGTAACATTGTTTGAGATTGTTAAACAGTTATAATTATTATACAGCATAAGACTGAAACATAAATGAATTTATGTGCATTTATTACAGTTTACAGAGACGGAATTGAGTGATATAAACGAGAACATCAAAAGAAAACTTTCTTGATATGTCAAAAGGTATTGTCCCGGACTATATTCCGCAATACGGTTTTTTCCCGAGCAAAGATGACATAAGGCCTTTGCCCATCAGCCTGATCATACCCGCTGTTGCAAACGACTGGAGAAAAACTGAAGACAAAATTGATATGTTCGGCGTCAAATGGGTCGCGACCAAGGAAACCGGCGGAGCGCTTTTGCCTGAACCTAACAATTTTATCCTCAATGATATCCGCAAGTGGCGCGATGTGGTTAAAGTTCCGGATATATCGGGTATAGACTGGGAGACGATGGCGAAAAAAGACATAGAAGCAAATGAAAAAATGGGAATAAACTTTAAAGAAACTGCAAAAGAATTGACGCTGCATGTTGGATATTTCCAAACCCTGATGGCGCTGATGGGATTTACGGAAGGTCTGATGGCACTTTATGAAGAGCCGGAGGAATGCAAGACTCTTCTCAACTATATCTGCGATTTCTGGTGCGCTGTTTACGATAAGTGTTTTGACTATTATGCTCCTGATACTTACGGGATGTCAGATGATACTGCCGCTTGGAAAAGTCCGTTTATCTCGCTTGAGATGTACAGGGACATTTTCAAGCCATTGTACATAAGGGAAGCTAAATTCGGCATGGACAGGGGGCTTCCGGGAGAACTGCACTGCTGCGGAAAATGCGATCTGTTTATTGATGATTGGAATGATTTCGGGATTCGTTATTGGAATCCGGCGCAAACCAGCAATGATCTTGACGCAGTCAAGAATAAGCACCTTCATGACCTTGTGATAATAGGCGGATGGGATTACCGCGGAAGGCTTTGCGATGACGACATCGGCGAAGAAGAGTTTAAGCAATCCATCATCGACTGTTACAACAGGCTTGCTCCAAACGGAGGATTCGTATCAATGACTGGCATTACAGGCAACTCGGAAGATGAAATCATCACAAAGAAAAATAGATGGTGCCGTGAGGTCGCCAACACATACGGAGAAAATTTCTATAAAAAATAACTATGATTGCGCAGAGCAAAATGAAGGGAGTAAATTGAAATGGGAAAATTCAGAGATACCTGCGTGTTTGAACTTGTACCGGAAGAATCACATTGGGGAAATTTTTGCGCAAGCCCCATGGCATATTTCCGTGGTGAGACCAGCATGCCGGGTTCCACTTATCACGTTGGATTCCAGACTTTTACAAAGTCAGTGGACTTTGAGGAGCCGCATTTCCACATGGCGGCAGATGAGTATCTTGTGTTCCTGGGCGCAAATGTTCCTGATGTGTTCGATTTTGACGCGACCATCGAGCTGGATATCGGCGAGGATCCGGATGACATGGAAACCATTGTAATCGACAAGGCGACAGTGATCAAGATTCCGCCATATATGTGGCATTGCCCGATCCGTTTCCGAATCAATAAGCCGATCATTTACCAGCAGGCATATTTTGACGGCACATGGTCCAAAATCACGCGCCGCCTCAAAGAGGACGGAACCTATGAGTATATCTATGACGGGGACGATGTGCGCTTGTGCAAGGAAAGACCTGGTGAGAAATGCACAATGTGCGGCAAGTGCTATGGCAAGCTAAGTGAATCAGGTTATAACGAAGCTGAATACAAAGACTTTGAGCCGGACAGGAAACGGAAATACACGGGAAAATATGATTACCTCAAGTACGAACTGCCGGAAATGGTTACTTACTGGGGTGACTGGTGTGCAAAACCACAGGCATATATGCACGGTGACCACGATTTCCCCGGATCACATTATCACATCGGCTTCCAGGTATTCACAAAGTCCAATCAAATGGAGCTTCCCCACATCCATCATCACGCAGATGAATACCTTGTATTCGTAGGGCCAAATTTCCCGGACATATTTGATTTCGACGCGACGATCACCATGTTTATTGGTGAAGATCCGGACAACATGGAGAAAATCGTCGTCGACAAGCCGTGTGTAATTCGGGTTCCGGCGAATGTATGGCATTGTCCGATATATTTTGATCTGAGGAAGCCGGTAATGTTCCAAGCAACTTTCCTTGACGGTATATGGCACAAAGTGCTTCGCAGAAAGAAGGATAACGGTGAGTGGGAATATTATTATGAAGGCGACAATATCCGTAAATGCAGGCTTGAGCCGGATAAGTGGTGCAATATCTGCGGCAAGTGCTTTG
>CAZJCH010000126.1:0-6785 GCA_964544005.1 uncultured Papillibacter sp. | reverse complement strand
CGATGAGCCGACAACGGCGCTTGATGTCACCACCCAGGCACAGGTGATGGAGCTGTTGCTGCGCATTGTGGACACGATGCAGACGTCGCTTGTGGTGGTCACGCATAACCTGGGCCTTGTATCGCGTTATGCGCATCGTATCTATGTGATGTACGCCGGTCGAATCGTCGAGAGCGGGACAACGGAGGATCTGTTGGTTCATCCCGCGCATCCGTATACGCTTGGCTTGCTGAAGTCGGTGCCAAAACTTGAACAACAACAGTGTGAGCAGCTTGTGCCCATTGATGGGGTGCCGCCCAATCTGGCGCAGCTGACGGATTATTGCGCGTTTTTTCCCCGCTGCCCGTATGCCACGGAGGACTGCCGAACGAAGCCGGTACCCGAGCTGCGTCCCGTGGACGGAAAGCTGCACTTTAAGGCATGTCATCTGGAAGGTTTTCCGGAGGTGATGAAATGACACAGTTTAATGGTCAAAAGCCGCTGCTTGAAATAGAAGGCCTGAAGATGTATTTCGCCGTAAAGGGCAAGGTGGACGGGCATCGGGTCCATGTAAAAGCGGTGGATGACGTGAGCTTCACTGTTCATGAAGGCGAGACGTTCGGTCTCGTGGGGGAGAGCGGCTGCGGCAAGACGACAACAGGGAAGGCAATTTTGCGTATTCTTAATCCGACGGAGGGTAAAATCATCTATAATGGCAGGGACATCGCGCGCGCGTCCGGCCATGAAATAAAACATATCCGCCGCGAGCTGCAGCTGATTTTTCAGGACCCCTACAGCTCTCTGGATCCGCGCCAGTCGGTGTTTTCCATAATAAAAGAAGCGATTGTATGCGATCGGAAGAGCCACTCCGGCTCCGAAATTAAACAAAGGGTGGATAATTTGCTGACCCTCGTGGGACTGGACCCGAGCATGAGCGACCGGTATCCGCATGAGATGAGCGGCGGCCAGCGGCAGCGTCTTGGTATTGCGCGGGCGCTCGCCTGCGACCCTAAGCTTATCGTCTGCGACGAGCCCGTATCGGCACTTGACGTATCCATTCAGGCACAGATCATCAATCTGTTTGTGGAGCTGCAGAAAAAGCTGGGCCTCACGTATATTTTTGTATCACACGATCTGGCCGTGGTGCGCCACATCGCCGACCGAATCGGCGTCATGTATCTGGGCCGCCTGGTCGAAGTCATGGAAGCCGGCGAGATATATCAGAACTCTCAGCATCCCTACACGAAGGCCCTTCTTTCGGCGGTTCCGACAATTGAATATTATGAGGAAAAAAAACGCAGCCGGATTGTTTTAGAGGGCGAGGTTCCCAGCCCGCTGCGTGCCCCCGGCGGCTGTCCGTTCCATCCGCGGTGCGCCAGCGCAACAGAAATTTGTTCCAGTACCGTGCCTGCCCTGGTCGACAAAGGGTATGGGCACCTGGTTGCATGCCACCATGTAAAAAATTTAGTATAATGAGTGCATCCTTTATGCGCTTCAGGTGAATTCCCTTGAAACTGTAATGATTTCAAGGGAATTTTAACCTGGAAAAACGCCCGCTGCCGCGGTATTAAGAAAAAATGGTCGATTCTCCCGCTGAGATATGCTATATTTGGTATAAATCCGGTTATTCGCCTTATCCTGCATAAAAGAGGATTTGATTATGGAATTTTCGAATCTGCTTATTGCCTTCGGCCTCACGCTCTTTGCCGGGCTCTCGACCGGTATCGGGAGCGCGTTGGCATTTTTTACGAAGAAAACGAACACGCGGTTTCTATCAATCGCGCTGGGCTTTTCCGCCGGCGTCATGATTTACGTCTCAATGATAGAGATTTTCGTCAAAGCGAAGGATTCCCTGACAGGAGCGCTGGGCGTCGTCGGGGGCTCATGGGCCACCGTGGGCGCGTTTTTCGGGGGCATTTTCCTGATCGCGGTCATCGACAGGCTTGTCCCTTCCTCGGAAAACCCGCACGAGGTGCGCAAGGTCGAGGATCAAAGCGGAAAGAGTATGGACGCCAATAAGAAAAAGCTGATGCGCATGGGTACCCTTACGGCACTGGCCATCGCCATTCACAATTTTCCCGAGGGGCTGGCGACGTTTACCTCTGCCATCAAGGACCCATCCCTCGGCATCGCCATCGCCGTGGCTGTCGCTATTCATAACATTCCCGAAGGCATCGCTGTATCCATCCCCGTATATTACGCCACGGGAGACAAGAAAAAGGCTTTCAAGCTGTCGTTTCTATCCGGCCTGACGGAGCCTGTCGGCGCCGTGATCGGATACCTCATCCTGTTCCGCATCTTCAATGATGTCGTCTTCGGCGTCCTCTTTGCCGCCGTCGCGGGCATTATGGTTTTCATCTCCCTGGACGAGCTCTTACCCACCGCCAGGGAATACGGCGAGGCGCATCTCTCCATCTACGGACTGATCGCCGGTATGATGGTCATGGCCGTCAGCCTGCTGCTGTTTATCTAAACAACGTGTCAAGCGCCCGAACCGTTCAGCCGGCCGGGCGCTTTTGGAAAATTGTTTTGAAAAAAACATTTCAAATACCCATGTGGTGGTATAATCAAATATATAACGATATACATAATCGAAAACTTTGCTGTGAAAGGATTGCATGACATGTACGAAAAACTCGTATTCCCGTTCCCGCAGGAGAACAATGAGGTTGTGGCGGAGGGTGACGATCCCGGCTTTGTCATTAAGCCTCAGGCGTATTTCAGGGGGTCGTCCCAGATCCCGGGCTCCCAGTTCAACGTCGGTTTTCAAATTTTCGTCAAGCCCTTTTTCCTTGACCGGAACCCCCACCGCCATCCCCAGGATGAATACCTGATCTTTTTGGGCGGCTCCTTCCCGAACGTTTTCGAGTGGGACGCCGATATCGAGTTTACCCTCGGTAAGGTCGGTGTCGACGAGGAGGTCTTCCACATCACCCAGCCGACCATCATCCGCGTGCCTGCCAACGTCTACCACTGCCCGTTGAACTTCAAGCGGATCGACAAGCCGGTCTTCTTCCAGGCCGCCTGCATGATGCCGATGTTCGGCGGCATTTACGACACACCCGACGGTCCGAAGGAGCTGTATTACAACGGCCCCGTCCCCTGCAAATACAACGCCAATAAAAAATGCGACTCCTGCGGCAAATGCCTCGAAGAGGACTGGAAAAAATAAACCAGAGGGACACCGCAAGGTTATATTGAATTATAATTCAATTTGAAATTATTAATGAGAAGGTTGATATATATGGCGGTATTCGATATCACGCTCCTGTCCAATACCCTGCGCCGGCAAGTCCCGCTGACAGCGATATTGCCCGTCGAGGACCTCCCGTTTCCCGGGCCGAAGCCCGACAGGACGAAGCCCTTCCGGTCCCTTTACCTGCTCCACGGTTTTCTGGGCGGGCACAAGGACTGGCTGCACGGCTCGCGCATCGAGCAGTTGGCGATGGCGCACAACATCGCCATATTCTGCCCCTCCGGCGAAAACAGCTTCTTTATCGACGACAAAGCACGGGACGCCCTCTACGAGCAGTACATCTGCCGCGAGCTCATCGACTTCACCCGCCGCGTTTTCCCTCTCTCCCATGCCCGGAAGGACACGTCCATCGGCGGCCTGTCCATGGGCGGCTACGGCGCTCTCCGCAACGGTCTTAAAAACAGCGGCGTTTTCGGAAATATCATCGCCCTCTCCAGCGCCCTCATCACCGACGACCTCGTGAACGTCGTCCAAATGGAGGACAACCCCATCGCCTCGCCCGCCTATTACATCCACACCTTCGGAAAACCCGAGGAGGTTGCCGGCAGCGATGTTGACCCGAAAGCGCTGGCCAAAAGACTTGCGGACAGCGGCGCTCCCGTTCCGAACATCTACATGGCCTGCGGCCTTGATGATTTCCTGAACATCCCCAACAGGAGCCTTGACGCCTATATGACGGAAATCGGCTTAAAGCACACCTACCTCGAAGGCCCCGGCATCCACGACTGGGCCTTCTGGGACACCTTCATCGAGAAAGCCCTCACCTGGCTCGACGCCTTAACGTAACACAGGGGGTCGGTTTCTTTGTGTCAATTGATATCATCCCCACTCAGAGGGACGGTTCCCGCGCGCAGCGCGGGAGCCGTCCCTCTCTTACTTATTCCATATATTCTGACATTTGTCATCTTGGTTATTGTCAGCCGCGGTGGTATGATGGCGATGAACAGGAAAAAAATACATTTATGGGTGGTGCCAATGACTAGCAGTCACATGCTTTGCGTCATCATCAATACGCTGCTGATTATCCAATGCGCCGTCACAGCGGCGGTTATATACGTCAAGGCCAGAAAGACCGGCGTACTGTACAGCCTCATGGCCTGCAATATCCTTATGATCCTGTGGCTGTTTTTCGCCATAGTCGAGAAGCTGTCGGCGAATCTGGAACAGGTGTTTATCGTCATGAAATTTCAGGGTATCCCGGTCATGTTTATCGGTGCTGCCTGTTTCATATTTTCGCTGTTTTACGCCGGGCTCCTGAAGCCGGGGAACCGGCTCAAAATCATCGCGTTTATCCTGGTGCCGCCCGTTTTGTGCTACTGGCCGCTCCTCACGGAAAGCTACCGACACCTGATCATCGTCAGCAAGACGCTCGGCGAGAATAAAGACGTCTGGGGTGTGCTGTTTTATGTCAATGTGGCGTTCACCTACGCCTACGCCTTTGCCGGCGTCGTCCTGCTCAACCACAAGCTGAAGAAGCAGCTCGGCAAAAACGGCAGGCGGTTCTGGCTTCTCGTCGCCGTCCTCATCCCCGTTGCGGTCAACGTGCTCAACCAATTCAATGTCCTCGGGCAATACGGCTTCGACGTGCTGCCGATCAGCTTCTCGTTTTTCTGCGTCATCATTTCGATTTACATATTCCGGTACCGTTTTCTCGAGGTTGTCCCCATCGCGTCGTACGAGCTGTTCAGCTCCTTAAGCGAGGCGGTCTTCATCACCGACAGCGACGGCGCCATCCTCGACTGCAACGCCGCGGCCGTGCGTTATTTCGGCGGACTCTTCGATGTCGGTCAATGCCTCAGTATTCAGGCCTTTCTGGAGAAGCTCGGTATCTTTACGGAGAGCAGACCGGGTCTCGACAAGGTTGCCGCCTGCGCCCAAAGCCCGGAGCAGTCCTGCTTTGAGGAGACGGTCAAGGTGCGCGACACCTCAGGCGCCGAGCGGCAGTATGCCGTCTCGCTCCAGAACCTCACGTCGTCCGGCAGAAAAACCATCGGCAAGCTCGTTACCTTCAGAGATGTGACGGAATACAGACTTTTAACCCTTGAAAACGAACGCCACAGGCTGTCGGCCGACTTGCACGACAGCCTCGGCAACTGCATCAACGTCATCAGCTCAAATCTGGAGTACGCGCTGAAGAATTTCAAGGATTCCGAGGATATCAAAGAATGCCTGCGCATTTCCTACGAGAAGACGACGGGCGCGTTTTTAAACCTGCGGCGTATCGTCGACGAGCTTCGGCCCGTCGATATTGAGAACAACGGCCTCATCTGGGCGCTGGAATCCCTGTTTTACAAGCTTCGGATCAAGGATATCACCATCGAGTTCACGCACCTGAACGTGGACGACAAGCTGCTCAGCGGCAAGAAGCATGGGGAGACGATCTACTTCATCTGCCAGGAGGCCGTCAACAATTCCGTCACCCACGGCAGGGCAAAGAATATCACGGTGACGCTCGTACACGCCGGCAGCAAGCTGAAGCTCTATATTTCCGACGACGGCGTCGGCTGCGGGGAGGTCGTCCGGAACAAAGGCCTGAACAGTATGGCAGCCAGAATCGCCGCCCTCGGGGGGCAGTTCGAATACGGAGCCCCCAGCGACGGCGGATTCAACATCCGGGCCGTTTTCCCGGTATAAGGCAATGAAAGGGATTATTGTATGATCAGGGTCATGCTTGTTGACGACGACAAAGACAGCGCGGAGGCGCTCCGAAAAAATATCGACGGCCAGGGCGGGATCCAGGTCGCTGCTGTGCTGGACAGCGGCGAGCAGGCCGTGGCGCGCTGCCTTGAAATTAATCCCGACGTCGTCATACTCGACGCCAAAATGCCCGGCATCAGCGGCATCGAGGCGTGCCGGCGCATCAAAATGACGGCGCCCCACATCAAGGTGCTGATTCTAACCTTTTATCAGGAAAAGCAGAACGAAACAAACGCCATTAAATACGGCTGCGACGGCTATCTGTACAAGGGCCACAAAAGCGAGGCGCTCATATCGGTCATCCGGCAGGCGAAAAGCGGCTTTAAAATTTTCGACAGCGGCGTCCGCGACACAATCCAAAGCCAGATGACGACGAACGCCTCAAACGACGTCGTCGCCGAACAGCTGAAGCTCCTGACCGACCGCGAGATCGACATTGTCCGCCTCATTACCTCCGGCAAAAAGGACAACGAGATCTCAAAAGAACTCTGCGTCAGTGAGGGCTACATCCGCAACCAGCTCGTCGTCATCCGCGAAAAGCTCTCCCTCCGCAACAGCAAAGAACTCGCCGTCTGGGGCGCGAGAGCGGGATTGTAAAACAGGAAAACCAAACGCCTCCGATAATCACCAGTATAAACAACTGCATAACAGGATATGCGTCCTCTCCGGGTCTCCCACCAGCCGGAGCGGTTTTTGCCGAAATATGTCCAAAATGTTAAAAAACTGACATTTGTCATCTTGTAAATTTGCGGTTATCCGTTATAATACATGCAGGAAGAAACTCGAAAGGAGGAAGATAAGTTTGAAACAAAAAAATAACGCACCCGCCGAAGAAGGGCGCAACAAAACAAGC
>CAZJCH010000125.1:5379-6804 GCA_964544005.1 uncultured Papillibacter sp. | reverse complement strand
ATCGACGACAGGAGCACATACGACGGGCTGCTCGTCTGGAAAACGGCGAGCGCGTGCGCCAGCCTGTCTTCGTCGATCAGACCGCCGCTCACATGCAAAAGCGCGCACTGTGTTAAAGCGGGGAGTGTTTTATGCAAACTCATGACGACGAGATCGGCGCCGCAGGAGACGGGGCTTTCTGGAAAGTGATCCGAAAACCCGAAATGCGCGCCATGGGCCGCGTCGACGAGCACCGGGATTTTTTGACTGTGCGCCACTTCGCATATCGAGCTTATATCGCTCACGACGCCCTCGTACGTCGGGGACGTGACGATCACCAGCTTCGCATCGGGCTGGCTGTCAAGCGCCGACTGCACCTGCTCCGGCCTGATACTCCCGCCGATTCCCGTCGCTTCGTCGATATCCGGCATCAGATAAACGGGTCGCAGGCCACAAAGCTCAACGGCGTTATAGACCGATTTATGGCAGTTGCGCGCCATGATGACAGTATCTCCGTACCGGACGGCGCTTCTGACACCGGCCAGAATGCCGCCGGTGCTGCCGTTTACAAGCGGAAACGCCCGCTCACTACCGTACAGCCGGGAGGCGATATCGGCCGTCACCTTCAGAACACCATGCGCGTCGTGGAGGTTGTCAAACCCCTCGATTTCGGTGATATCGATCCCGTACGGCAAATCGCAGCCCAGCATCGCCGTGTTCCTCTTATGCCCCGGCATATGCATGGGGACGACATCTTTTCTATTGTACTCCGACAGCAGCTCAAAAAGCATCATAACACCTCCTCTCTTCACAGGATATTTGATGCAGCAGAAATTGTCAATTGCATCTTTCATACTTAAATTTATGTATTTTTGACGAAATTGCTGCCGCACTATTTCAAAGCTCCGGATTTTGTGGTATACTTAGGATACCCGAAGTATCGGGAAGAAAAAAAGCCGAATAAAAATACATAGCATATATGTCATATTGCACAAAAAAATCAATAACGCTGTGATTGCAATGGATTACAGTCTCGGCAGCAGCACGTTGTTAACACTTTCGCATAATTATTAATATTTCTGTAACAAATTTTACCACCTTTTTCACCCCAAAATAAGCGAAAAGGCGGACAAAAGTCCGCCCAAACAGGGGTAAAACCGCTTATTTCGCATATGAAAAGCTCTATTTATTCAGCTTCATTACAGGGTAAGCCTCAATGTAGCCTCTGTATCCCCAGGGTTCAAGCTGGAAGCGCGGGGCGGCTTCGGGGTCCCAGTCGTAGCCGTAGAGCTTCGGGTCGAACCTTTTGACGTGCTCCCAGATCTCGCCGATGGCGTCCTCGAAATCATCGTCCTTGAAAGGCTCTCCCTGGAAGACCATCATCGTGCAGGGCGGCAGCTCGATGAGCTCATACCCCTCGGGCACGACATTCCCATAATCCAGCGG
>CAZJCH010000125.1:0-5369 GCA_964544005.1 uncultured Papillibacter sp. | reverse complement strand
TATCAGCTCGAAGTCCTCCGGGATGGGCTTATCGTATTCCAGCGGAAGCTCCACGCCCTGTACGTATTTCGATGTGCCGGGCCTCATGAGATGCGCCGGCAGCCACATGCCGGCCGGCTCGTACAGCGCCTCCTTGACGCTTTGCAAGACGCTGTAAACATCGCAGCCGACCTCCTCGCAGTACGCAAAGTAATCTTCTGCTTTTTTACCGCGAAAAAGCAGTAATTTTCTAGCCGGGCGTTCGATAATCTGGACGAATATCGCTTTCACTTTTTTATCGCTCAATTCCTTCTCCTCCTTCAAAGCATTTTGTTCCTTGTGGTAGTACCGGTAGGTATCCATGGCCTTTCCCGGCATGAACAGCCGGATCGGCGGCGTTTTCTGGCTGTAACGCTTCGGGGCGATCCCGAACTCCTTTGAGAAGGCCCGGGTAAACCCCTCGTGGGAGTCGAAGACGAAATCCAGTGCGACATCGATCACTCTCTCTTCGCCGTCCCTGAGCAGCAAAGCCGCTTTCGTCAACCTGCGGGATCTAATGTAGTCGAACGGCGTCAGCCCGGTTGCCTCCTTGAACAAACGTGCGGCGTGCCAAGGCGAGTACCCCGCCGCGCTTGAAAGCTCGCGGAGCGTGATCGGCTCCCGGAGCCTTGTCTCGATATACTCCTGCATCAGCGTCGCCGCCCGAGCTGCTTCCAGACCGCTCATTCATCTCACCTGCCTGACGTTACTTTACTACACAAGCGGAGGATTTTCTTGACTTTGCTTGCGAAGTCGTGGCTCGCCCAGTATCTGTTTCAAAGAGGGTATGATCATCTCCCTATCGCTGAATTCCTTGGTATTAAAGAGCACGATAACCGTGAAGCCCCTGTCTGCCAGCATCCCGTTATAGGCCCTGAAACCGGACAATGTCCCAGTGTGCCGGATGATCGTCCCAAGATCGGGATCGTTTTCGATGACCCAGCCGAAGCCATACGAACTATCGACCTCAGCATTCGGGACAGGAAAGAGGGGGCTGAACATCATGTTGATGTGTTCCTTCGAGAGCAGCTTTTCCGTCGCCAGCGCCCGGTCCCATATAAACAGGTCCTTGACCGTCGAGTACAGGCCGCCGGCCCCATAAGCCCCCTTAACGGAGTTGGCTGTTTCGTCGATGATCCCGCCGTCGGACGTAAAATAGCGGATGGGCACGCCCGGACGCGCATGGCCTTTCGCCATATTCTCCGGCGGATGTCCGATATCCAGCATACCGGTATCTTTCATACCCAGCGGCTCGAATATATTGTGTGTAAGATACTCACCATAGCTCAAACCGCTGACTTTTTCTACGATATATCCCAGAATGAGAAAATTTGAATTTGAGTAGGAGTATTTCGTACCCGGCGTGAATTTGAGGGGCTCCGCTTTAATGAGACTGAGGAGGTTCCGCGTACTCACCTCCTCATACGGAAGCGACGAGATGATGGGCGGATAATCGTTTAAGTAATCCAAAATGCCGGAGGTATTCGTCAGGAGATTCCAAAGGGTTATCTCGCTGCCGCGGGAAAAATCCGGTATGTACTGCGAGAGCTTGTCATTAATGTCAAGAAGACCCTTTTCATAAAGCTGCATGACGGCCATGGCCGTAAACTGCTTTGTGACCGAGCCGACAAGAAATTTCGTGTCAGGCGTATTGACGATACCTTTTTCGGCATCCGCCATACCGTAGCCCTTGCACAGGATCACACGGCCTCCCACTCCGATCAGGACGCTGCCGGAAAACTCCTTAAATTCGGTTAAAATCCGGTCCAGCTCCGCCGGCAGCTCCACAGGCGGCGGTGGTACCGGCGTCAAGTCCTTCTCAGCGGGAATCGGCAATGGCGTATGTGACGGTGAAGGTGGAACCGTTTCCTGCGGCACCTGGTCCGGCGTCGCGTTATCATCCTCCGGCGGCGGCACATCAGTTACGGCGTCAGGCGCCGAGGACGCTGTTTCAACCGGCAGGCTTGCTGCCGGCTGTTCCGGCAATGCGTTCAAAGGCGGCGCGGGCGTTCCGTAAGCGGCGCAGCCGGTGAGAAGACAAAGCGTGAGAACCGCTACTATGATGATTTTTCTCATGCGCAGATCTCCCTTCGGCAAAGATATAGCCTTTATATCATACAGCACGATTCAATTATATGCAAACATCCCCTGTTCCCTGCCATTCCGGATCGCTCCGGGCGGCAGGGACAGGAGACGCTGCGGATGTGTATATTGCCTTGCTTATGACACCTTCAGCCATTCCTTCTGAGCGCCGCTCCAGCGCGCGTACAGGAGCTTCGCGATAAGCGGCTTTGGAACGAAAGCACCGGCCATACGGAATAGTGAATTAACGAAGCCCGGAATATAAACCGAATAACCTTTCATTATACGGGAAATAGTTCGGTGTGTCACTTTTTCAAGGCGATTCGTCGTCACTTCTCCCCAGAAGCCCTGCGCCGCGATGCCGCTGAGCGCTTCCGGTGTCGTCGGCAGACCGCCGGGGCAGAGGGACAGGACCGACACGTTCAGCGGCTTCAGCTCCTGCCCCAGAGCGCAGGCAAAATCCCTGAGGAAGCTCTTTGATGCAGCGTACGTCGCCTTGAGCGGCATCGGATAAAAAGAGGCGAGGCTCGAAACAAAGACAATGTAAAAACGCCTGTTTTCAGCGCGGTGCTTTAAAACCTTGTGGGTAATCCGCAGCGTCGCCTCCACGTTGAGCTGAACAATCCTGATGATGCTCTCCGTGCTGCGTTCAAAAAATCCGCCCTCAAAGTCGACGCCAGCAATATTGAGGAGCATGTCGAACCGGACGCCGTTATCATATGCAAACCGGAAGAGCGCATCCACATCGGTCTCGTCCGTCAGATCGCACGGCTTCGTCAGGACCTTTACAGGATACCGGCTCGTGATCCCTCTTTCCAGCAGCTTCAGGCCCAAAGTGTTGATATCGGTCAGAAACAGGTCGTATCCCCTTTTCGCGCAGTCCACGGCAAAGGCCCTGCCAAGCCCCCCGGCTGCGCCTGTTATCAGGACAAACATTCCTCATTCACCCCAAACTTGATTTTACATAATTTCTCGCTCACATCGAAAAGCTTCTCAGCGTTCTGCTTATTGACTTCCCTGTTGTGTTCTAAAAGACCGTCAATTCCGAAATAGAGACCTTTCTCTTCCGATTCACCGCATATGAGGTTTGCATACACCTTCGCCGGGACGGCCGGGTTGACGCCGTGCCTGCTCCGGCGCTTCCAGACGAAATCCACGAGCTTCCCGGTGTTTTTGTTGCCGATCTCCGTCCGGACAAGACCCGGATCGATGCCGTAAGCCCGGATGCCCCGGTCGGAATAGCGCCTGTTGAGCTCAAATGCCGTCAGCATATTACAGAGCTTCGACTGCTTATAGACATAAAGCGGGCGGTAGCGCTTCTGAAACATGAGATCCTGCCAGTTCATTTTCATCCTCTTATGGGACCCGCTGGAGGTAAACAGAATGTGTCCGCCGCCTTCGGCTAAATTCACCAGCAGCTCGTGCGTCAATAGGAAGCCCGCCAGATGATTTAAAGCAAACTGCTGCTCGTACCCCTCGCCCGTCGTCATGTACCAGCTCCGAACACAGCCCGCGTTGTTGACAAGGGCATGCAGGGCGCCGTTGCTGTTGCGCTCCAGGTCTCTCTTGATTTCCCCGGCGATACGCAAAACCTCGGTCTGCTGCATCAGGTCGCCGCAATAATAGGTCACATCACAAGACGGATCGATGGACAAAAGCTTTTCTTTTGCGACCAGGCAGTTTGCTTCACAGTGCCCCACCCCGATGACGCGGCAGCCGTTTTTCAAGAGCTCGGCGCAGACGGCAAACCCGATACCCGATGTCGCCCCCGTCACAACAACAGTTTTCATAATAAAAGTACCCCTCCCAACGTGTGAAAATTCATTTTCACACGAACCAATTCCATGCGTGCCAGAAGCCGAACGCGCCTGCGCTTGCCGCCATGACGATGAATCCGATGATGAGGCTGACGCCGAACGTGACGAGCGCGATCAGGGAGATGGAGCGCAGCCTCCGGCGCGCCACATCCTTCAGCATCGGATGCTTGCTCAGCGGCGGGTATTTTCCGCCGGACATCAAATTCTTGTGCCATCTCCTGTATGCCTTTCCAAGCTGAGTTGTGAGCGTCCAGCTGTAAATCGTCAGCACGGCCATGAGGGCACCGAACGCAATGAATGTCACGCCCCAGATGAGGCCGCCGATATACGGCATCGGAGGGAGAAAGATAATGTCCGCCGGCAGCAGCGGCCTGATAAGCAGACAGATACCAAGGACCGTCGAGCCGATCGCGGCAGCACCGAGCACAACGGCCCATGCCAAGAGGACAATAAAGAAGGAGATAACAATAATATCCGCAAAAACGAGTCCTGTCCCGACGACGATTTTCCCGCCCTTGTTACGCTCTGCCTTCGTCCCCGCGGACGTAAACTGCGCGGCGATTTCCTTCGGCTTACCCAATTTTGCCGCGATCTCCTCTTCTGTATAGCCATCCGCCATTTTACGGGTGAAATGCTCGTCATATTCGGCGATGATCTCTTCTATATCCTCAATATTGTTTGATCTCAGATGACTATTCAATTCGTTTAAGTAGGATTGCTTATTCATTCGTTAACTCCCCTTCCAACAGTGTTTTAATTGCCCCTGTAAAAGCCTCCCATTCGGCTTTCTGACTTAGGTATTCTTCGACACCGGTTTTTGTCAGTGAATAGTATTTTCTGGGAGGGCCGCCGCTCTCCTCGGAAAGATACGTTGTGACAAAACCGTCGCTCTTCAGCTTACGCAGTATCGGGTACACGGTACCGTCGGCGATTTCGATATGCCTGGACAGGTATTCCGACACGTCGTAGCCATAGCAGTCCTTCTTATATAAGAGCGACAGGACGCAGAGCTCTAGGACGCCTTTTTTATACTGACTGTTCATAGTCTCCCCCTACGATTAGGTTTTTCATTATCTACTACTATATATAATACAGTAGTTTAAATTTGTCAATAGTATTTTAGAAATAATTGTTCACGGCCGCCGTGCAAAATTTAGAAGGCATAGAGAAAAACGAACATGTCATACTAACAAAAGAAAGAAAAAACGCGATTTTGACATAAAAAGGGTGTGGTACACGTTGCGGGAAGCAACACGAAAAAAGCTCATCTGTATTGTCTGCTTCATATGTGTTGTCTGCCTCCTGTTCTCGCTTTTTTTGCTGAAGGACGGCGGGATGATCGCTTTTGGTATGGCTCCGGCCGGCGCCCGCTCCGCCGCGTTCAGGAGAAACGCCGTGCCGGAAAAGGACGCGACGCCGGAACCTGGCGCAGCACAGGAGACGGCAAAGCCG
>CAZJCH010000124.1:0-6808 GCA_964544005.1 uncultured Papillibacter sp. | reverse complement strand
ACAGAGACGATTGCCACCTCGGCGTCGTTCACGGCGTACCCCGAGATCGGTATCAGCGACGCCGGCGGGCTGCTTGTTTTGTCCGGTACGCCCGTGGCAGTGGATTTCGGGACTATCGCGTCGTATCAGAACTATTATTACAGGGACCAAAACGACGTCGTCTACAAGCTGGGGACGTGCGATTACGATTCCGGCCTCGTGGGCGGCGTCCAGCAGTACAGATGGGCAAAGTGGAGCGCCGTCGCGAGCGGGTACATCTACTATGCGCAGGGGACGTGGACACTCGAGGGCAGCAGGCTTGTTTCCGCCGGCGAATATTTTAGCGGCTACGCCTCTTTCGGGTTCAACATCTGGAGCGGCGCTTACGCAAACGCCGGCGGCGCGGCGGGCATACCGTATGGCGGCACCGGCACGGTTTACAACGCCTCCGGCCTGTCGGTCTCGCGCGACACCGTCACCGCAGACGGCGGATATTTCATTGTCACGCGGCATATAAGCAGCGCAAGGGGGCCGCTTTTGGACACGGGCTACTCAAAGGGCGTGACCTCCTACGGTCATGTCTGCGCGCCGGACGGCGCTTATCCGGACGGCGGCCAGCAATTCGACCACGAGACGGGAACGTATTACTGGTACGACAGCAAGGTGCCGAACACCGCCTACACCTGGCGCTTTTATCCTGTTTCCATCGCCGCCAATACGGCCAACACGCCGGTGCAGGGCATCTGGTCGGGGCGCATCGGCAGCGAGGAGGTCCTGTGTGCCGCCTGCGACGGACGGCTGTGGAGCCTGTCCCTGAACGTGATACCGAACATGGTGGAAAACAGCAGCCTTGAAAACGGCGCCGCCGGCTGGACGCTGGGAGCGTACGGGTCGGTGTCGGCCACCGGCGGGAAATACGGCGGCCGCGCCGTGCGCGTATCCATGGCGGGCGCAGCCTGGGAGGCGGCAAAAAACAGGATCGGCCTGATGCCGAACCATACGTATTACTACAGCGCCTGGCATAAGGTCCTAACGGCCGACAGCGTGACGAGGGAATTTAACGTCTTTAATGTTTTCAACGCGTCCGATGCGTTAATCGCATCTTACGGCGGCGCCGCCGAAGCAGCATCCACGGACTGGACGCGGTCGGGCTGCATATTCACGGCGCCGGAGAACGCCGCGTACGGCGAGCTCCATGTGGTGAATGCGGCCGAGGGTGTCATGACGTGCGTCGTCACCGGCGACGGGTATCTCCTTCTCGACCTGACGTCCCTGTTCAGCGACATTCCGTCCGAGGCGTGGTGCGACAGGTACATCGGGTATAACGGCGACACGCTGACTGTGACCGATCCCGGCACGTCCGTCTGGATCAAGAAAAATATCGGGCCGCTGGACACGTCAAACAGGGTGTTTTTCTTCGGGTTCGAGTCGAAGCTGTATATGCTGAGCGGTATCGAGTACAAGGTCTGGGACGGCGCGGCGCTCCGTGCTGTCGAGGGCTATAAGCCGGTCACCGTCGTATCGTCCCTCCCGTCCGGGGGCGGGACGGCGCTGGAGCGCGTCAATATGCTCAGCGCCTGCCGCCGTATCCGGTTCTCGCCGGACGGCACAGCGACGCTGTATAAGCTCCCGGAGGCGGGCCTTACAGAAATCGGCTGGGTGAAAAACCTCGCGTCCGGAACGGATTACGCGCCGGAAACGGAGTACACAACCGACCTTGTAAACGGGACCGTCACGTTCTTATCGGCACCGGCGGCGGGGACGAACACGGTGGAGATCTGCTACGCCGTCCCGGACACGTCGCGCGCTGTCCTCGAGGCGATGACGCGCGCGGAGCTCTATAACGGGGAGAACGACAACAGGGTCTTCCTATACGGCGACGGCTCCAACAAGGCGTACTACAGCGACCTGGACTATAACGGCCGACCGTCGGCGGAGTATTTTCCGGATTTGAACGTCGTCAGCGTCGGCGACTCTAACACACCGATCTATGACCTGCTGCGCCACTACAGCGAGCTCATCGCCTTCAAGGACGGCTCGGCCCACAGGATCCGGTACGGGCAGATCACACTCACAGGCGGCGCTGTAACGGCGGCGTTTTATGTGGAGACGATCAACAAGGTCATCGGCGGGAGCGGATACGGGCAGGCCCAGCTGGTCGAAAACAATCCGCGCTCGCTGGACGGTCGGTCCGTTTACGAGTGGGTCGCCACAGCATCGGGCGGCATCACCTCCGATCAGCGCAACGCCCTGCGCATCTCCCAGCGGATCGAGAGCACCATCCGGGAGCTGGATTTCACAAGGGTGATGACGTTTTACGACAAGATCAATCATGAGTATTACATCGTCGAGAACGATACCGCCATCGTCCAGAACACGGAGAACGGCGCGTGGTTTGTCTATCGCGCCTTCCCAGCGCTGTGCATGATCGTCTACAAGGACGAGGTGTACTACGGCACCGGCGACGGTTATATCCGCCACCTGACCGAAAGCTGTAAAAACGACTGCGGGCGGGAGATCGCCTGCTATTGGGAATCCGGCGCGGAGTCCTTCGGCAAGAACTTTGTGAAAAAGTTCACGGACGAGGTCTATATCGTGCCGAAGCAGGAGGAGAGCGCTTCAATCAGCGTGACGCTCTTAACGGACGAAATGGCGGCGCCCGAGGCAGCGCAGACCGTCGTGACGGGCTTTTTCAGCTTTCTCGAGTTGGGCTTTCGGTACCTCTCCTTCAACGTCAGCCGCCAGCCGAAAACCCATCGCAAAAAATTCAGGGCCAAGGGCTACACCTGGCTCAAGCTCATCTTTTCGAGTGTGTCTGCTGACTCGTCCGTCACGCTCCTCTCCGCGTCCATCAAGGTCAGAGAAATCTGTAAAGTGAAATAAAGCACGGGGACGGTTCTCCTGCTTTTAAGGGAGGTAAATATCTTGCTACTGACAACATTGACGGCTGATGTTGAAAACATCACGAAGCTCGACGACAACCCGACGCAGCAGGCGGGTATGACACCCGCGGTCTTAAAAAGCCGGTTTGACAAGGGCGCCGCCGACATCAAAGCTTTTATAAACGGCACGCTCATCCCGGAGCTCACGGCGGCGCTGGGCGACAAGCTCAGCTCTATAGAGCTGACGGCGGCGTCTCAGACGATTCTGGCCTCGGCGCAGTCGTCCGGCCTGTTCGACGGCAACGGCATCGCGTCGGTATCGCTCCTGTCCGGCAGCCACGCGCCGGGCACGACGGACACCTACCGCATCACGTTCACCGACAATACCACCTGCGACTTCACGGTCTACAACGGCACGGACGGCCTGGGCCAGGGCGACATGCTGAAGGCGGCCTACGATCCGGCGAACAAAAACGCCGACGCCTTCAGCATGACGAATATGGCCGAGGGCACGACGAACAAGATTTTCACGGCCGCCGAGCGGACAAAGCTCGCCGGCATCGCCGCCGGCGCGGAAGCAAACGTCAAAGCCGACTGGAACGCCTCAAGCGGCGACGCGCAGATTTTAAACAAGCCGGGCCTCACCGCCTTCGGCGGCGGCTATGCCGTCTGCGCCACAGCGGCGGCCACAGCAGCGAAAACCCTGTCGATGACGGGGTACGCACTTGTCGTCGGCGGTATCGTCGGGGTGAAGTTCACAAACGGCAACAGCGCCTCAAATCCGACGCTGAACATTAACAGCGCCGGCGCGAAGCCAATTTTCATCGGCGGCGCGGCAGCGGGGGCCATGGCCGCCAATTACACGGCCTATCTGCAATATGACGGGACGAACTACAACATGCTCACGACGCCCGTCGACGTCGTTGTGCGGTCTGCCACAGCCCCGGCCAGCACGTCGGCCCTGTGGATCGACACGGCAAACGGCAGCATCCCGAAGTATTATAACGGCACGGCCTGGGTGCCGCTCGTATCGGTCTGGGGGTGAGATCAGATGATGACAGCGTCTCAGATCGTCAGCCTGAAGGCTGAGGTTAAGGCGGAGATGCAGCGGCGGCATTATACGGGCTCCGTGGCATCCTACGGCGGCGCGTCCTACGATTTTACGGTGACGCCCGCGGCGGGGCAGCCAATACTGACGGAGCACGGGAACAAAATCATACAACCGCTTTTGGCGGTCAAGGCAATATCAGGGCTGGCAGCGGCCGTACAGGGAAATCCAATACCGGCTGCTTTCGATTACAGCGGATTGCATACCGTTGTCACAAATTTAGCGGCAGAGGCGATTTACGGCAGCGGATCCTCCTGCGACGCGTCGTGCACCGGCTTGTGCGAGGGCGGCTGCGCGAACACATGCGTCGGCTGCACGGGGAGTTGTACTGGAACTTGTTACGGGACCTGCTGGGCGAACTGCGCCAATGACTGTTCTTATACCTGTTCTAATACCTGTTCTGGAGGTTGTACCGCAAGTTGCTCCGACAACTGCGCCGGGGGCTGCACTAACGGCTGTACTGGCGGTTGTGAAGGTACATGCGATGTCACATGTCAAGGCGTCGGCGCGTTTTGAACCTGAGTGTTATATTTAGGAGAATTAATATGCTAAAAAGTCTTGTGGTAAACAAGGAAATCCTCAATTATCTAAGTATATTAGAGTTTGAGATACAGGCAAACAGGATGCTGGTGGCGTATATGCTGTCAAATAATATGGACACAGATACGGAAGCGTTCAGGGCATATGAGAGCGCCTATAAGGAAAACCTTTTCAAAATCAGAGAGGTACAGAAAGAAATCATTACCGAATACATTCCTGAGGCGGTGCGGATAGAAAAGGGTTGCGGGTCAGAGGGCTGCAAGTTCAAGTGCCTGAACCGTGAGACGGGGGTCATCACACCATGAAGAGTACAGAATCATTTCAGGATACGCTGGCGCGGCTTTACCCGGCTGAAGTAAAAAAGAAGAAGGCTGTCAGGACAGTCACATTCCAGGTGACGGACGCCTGCAATCTGCGCTGCACCTATTGTTATCAGAAAAACAAGGGCGCCCACGTTATGCGCTTTGAGACGGCAAGAACATTCATCGATATGCTGCTGGGTGACACGAACCACTATATCAACAGCGAAAACTCGCTGGCCGTCGTTCTGGAATTTATCGGCGGGGAGCCGTTTCTTGAGGTTGACCTCATGTCTCAAATCACGGATTACTTTATAGCACAGATGATCATACGGCAGCATCCCTGGGCGACGAAGTTCAGGATCAGTATCAGCTCAAACGGGACGCTGTACTTTGAAACGAAGGTCCAGGCATACATAAAAAAGCACAGAGCTTACCTGTCCCTGGGGATCACGATTGACGGCAGCAAGAAGTTGCACGACGCCTGCAGAAAATTCCCGGATGGCGGCGGCAGTTATGACATCGTTGAAAAGGCAGTCAGGCACCAGATGGCAATAAGGAGCATGAGTTCCAAAATGACGATCGCGCCTGAGAATATTATGTATACCGCAGAAGCTGTCAAGGAACTTGTGGGACTGGGGTATACGCAGATCCATTTCAACAGCGTCTATGAAAATGTCTGGAAGCCGGAACACGGATCGGTCCTGTATGAGCAGCTGAAAAGCCTCGCCGACTATATGCTTGAAAATAAACTATACGAAACCGTTCATATATCTATGTTCCAGGAGATGCTCGGCAGTGCAATACCTGAAGCCGACAATCAAAACTGGTGCGGCGGGTTAGGATATATGCTGGCAGTCGACTGGAAGGGCGACATTTACCCCTGCATCAGATATATGCCCGATTCTATTGGCGAGGATGTCGAGCCGCTTATTATCGGCACTGTGGACGGCGGTATGCTGGCAACAGAAAAACAGCGCGCGGCCGTCGAGCAAATGAGCCGCGTGACACGCCGGTCACAATCCACGGACGAATGCTTTGACTGCCCAATTGCCAGGGGCTGCTCCTGGTGCAGCGCGTACAACTACCAGGAGACAGGCAGCGTGGACAAGCGGGTGACATACATCTGCGACATGCATAAGGCCCGCGTTTTGGCAAACGTCTACTACTGGAACAAGCTTTACAGGCAAAAGGGCGAGAACAAGGTTTTCCAAAACAATGTGCCGGAGGACTGGGCCCTCGCCATCGTCGGCAGAGAGGAATTGGACGCCCTAAACGCGCTTGCCGCGATTGACTGAAAATAAAACATCTGGAGGTAATATTATGGCTTCAATGTCACCCATTTCCTGCGGGCACGATACGATCACCGTCGGCGCGTCATCAATCGGTCTCACCGCCGCCAACATCCCTGCCTCCGCCCAGTCGGCCGTCATTCACACCACAGCCGATATCCGCCTCTGGCTCGACGGCACCGACCCCACCCCCTCCGTTGGCATGCCCATCCAAGCCGGAGAAGACATCCTGCTCCAATCCCGCCACGAAATCCTCAACCTTAAAGCAATAGCCGTCACCTCAGATGCCGTCCTGACGGTCATCTACTATGACAGCTACGTCGAATAGGGGGTTTGAACAATATGAAAAGAATCGGGAATAATAATGAGCAGGAAATTAGCGAATTGATGGCGTATCTCAACACACCGATAGCATCCTATACGCACAGCGGAAACAAGGAACTCGTCATCTCCACTGTTGATGTCGAGGCCGACACACTGACATGCGCGGCGCATGGATGCAGTAACGGTGACGCTTTCCAAATCATGCCGAATGTAGACGCCGGCAATGTGTTTATCCCGGATAAAATACCCGGAGGTCTTTCGTGTGGAACCAAGTGTTTTGTCGTAAACGAAACAGACAACACCTTGCAGTTCTCTCTAACCGCAGGAGGAGAGGTTATAGACTTAACTACTAATGCAAATCTCGACCTTACAAAATGGCATTTT
>CAZJCH010000123.1:3260-6864 GCA_964544005.1 uncultured Papillibacter sp. | reverse complement strand
ATAATTTTGTCAGAAGCCTCAGCGAAAACGGCGGCTCGCTTCTCTTCGTCGGCACGAAGAAACAGGCGCAGGATTCCGTTAAGGAAGAAGCCCAGCGCGTCGGCATGTTTTACGTCAACGCCAGATGGCTCGGCGGCATGCTCACCAACTTTAAGACGATGCGTACACGCATCGACCGTCTGGCACAGCTGCGCAAGATGCAGGATGATGGTACGTTTGACATGCTCCCAAAGAAGGAAGTCATCAAGCTGACGAACGAGATTGAAAAACTCGAAAAATATCTCGGCGGCGTCAAGGATATGAAAAAGCTGCCGGCAGCGCTCTTCATCGTCGATCCGCGCAAAGAGAGAAATGCGATCGCCGAAGCCCGCAAGCTCGGTATTCCGATCGTCGCTATCGTTGATACAAACTGCGATCCCGATGAAATAGACTATATCATACCCGGCAACGACGACGCCATCCGCGCCATTCGCCTGATTTCGGCGGCTATGGCTAGCGCTATACAGGAAGGCCGCCAGGGGGCGGATTCCGATAACGACGAAACGGCGGTTTCCGACAGCGCTGAAAAAGCTGTTGAACCGGCGACGGAGCCGGCAGCTGCAGTAGAGGAGGCAAAATAAGCATGGCATTTACAGCACAGGACGTTAAAAATCTCCGCGAGATGACGGGCGTCGGCATGATGGACTGCAAAAAAGCGCTGACAGAGACCGACGGCGATATGCAGAATGCGATCGACTGGCTCCGTGAAAAGGGCCTTGCCGCCGCTCAGAAAAAAGCGGGACGCATTGCCGCTGAAGGCATCGCGTTTGCCGCCGTTATCGATAACATCGGTGTCGTGGTGGAAGTCAACGCCGAAACAGACTTTGTGGCCCAGAACGAAAAGTTCGTGGACTTTGTCAAAGGTGTCGCCGCAGCGGCGGCCAAAAACGCCCCTGCCGACGTCGACGCTTTGCTGGCGAGCGATTACGGCAACGGCAAGACCGTTCAGGAGATGCAGCAGGAGATGGTCCTTGTCATCGGCGAAAACATCACCGTCCGCCGCTTCGTCCGTTACACGACGGGTATTAATGTCCCGTACGTCCACGCGGGCGGCAAAATCGGCGTCTTGGTCAATATGGAAGTCGCGAATGTATCCGATATGGATATGGTCGTAACACTCGGGAAAGACATCGCTATGCAGATCGCCGCTATGCGGCCGACGTATCTAGACAAGTCCGACGTTGACCAGACAGTCATTGCTAAGGAGCAGGAAATTCTAACCGTTCAGGCCAAGGAAGACCCGAAAAACGCCGGGAAGCCCGACAATATCATTGAGAAGATGGTATTGGGCCGCGTCGGAAAATTCTACGAGGAAAACTGCCTCCTGCAGCAGGCATTCGTCAAGGGTGACAAAATAACCGTCGAACAGCACATCAAGCAAATCGCGAAGGAGCTTGGCGGTACAATCGTCGTCAAGGCCTTCACGCGCTTTGAAAAAGGCGAGGGCATTGAGAAGAAGCAGGAAAACTTCGCCGACGAGATATCAAAGCTGGTGCAGTAAATATTAAGAAGCAAAGGGTGCAGCCGGTGGCTGCGCCTTTTTTGCAAAAACATACAACTAAAGACATGTAAAATATACAAAGAAGTCGTATGAATGTGCAAAACAACGTATGGACAAGATAATTCAGGCGTGGTAGAATAAATCATAACTTGGCTGCGGGAAGATAACGCCGCGGTCTAAGCAGAGTAGGACGCCCTGCGTAAAGTGCCGACTGGACGGGGAGTTGTCAGTTGGACGAAGGTATTTATCCACGGTTCGGTGTCCGCATCCCGCTGCTACATACCGGAGTAAAAACCTCCTATATGTGGCGCACAACACGTGCTTGCTGTATATAGCTATTTTTTAGCTGTATGCGGCTTGTGCACACATAATTAAGGAGGTATAGTTATGTCCAAAGTAGAAGCGTTTTTTGCTCCACGCAGGCTGACCTCAATGGCAATTCTTATCGCGCTTCAAATCGTTCTGGCGCGCTTTGCGGGGATTCAAGTCAATGAGGGTCTGCGTATCAGCTTTGAAGCGATACCCATCATTTTGGCAGGAATCTGGCTTGGGCCGATGGCAGGTTTTGTAGTCGGCTTTCTAAGTGATTTATTTGGCACTTTAATCAGTGGATATGGGATTTATTTCCCGCCTCTTGCCTTAACACCGATTCTTAACGGTGTTTTGCCCGGCCTGTGTTACCGTTATCTATTCAAGAGTAATATGAACTTAATTAAGTGCGTTGCGATGATCGTCGCTACCGAAATAATCACGAGCCTCGTGCTTGGAACTTATACACTGACATGGTACTATCAACTGTTTCTGCCGGAAAAAGTGAAGACTTTCGAAATACTGTTTGTGCTGCGGCTATCGAAATTTGCTACGATTGCATGTGACACGCTGATCATCTGGCTCGTGCATAAGTCGGCATATAAGCGCGCAATAGTGCCACTACTGGCGAAACACGCATAAGAATATGAGTTACGAATCAACACTGAAATACATCCACAGCGTTAAGTGGCAGGGAAGCAAACCCGGACTGGAGCGAACGAGAGAGCTGCTCAAGGCGCTGGGCAATCCTGAAAAAACGCTGAAATTCGTCCATATCGCCGGCACAAATGGAAAGGGTTCCACCGCGGCTATAATCGCCTCCGTCTTACAGACGGCCGGCTATCGAACCGGGTTATACACCTCCCCGTATATCCTTCGGTTTAATGAGCGCATGCAGGTGAATGGAGAGCATATTACAGACGCTGAACTGGAAGATATGACGAACGAGATCCGCCCGTTTGCCGATGCAATGAAGGACGCACCGACGGAGTTCGAGCTGATTACGGCGCTGGCGATGAAATATTTTCTATATAAGAAATGCGATATCGTCGTTCTGGAAGTCGGCATGGGCGGTGCGCTTGACTCGACAAACGTCATCGACAAGCCGGAGGCCGCAGTGATTACGGCCATCGGATTGGACCATACGGCAGAATTAGGACCGACGCTTTTTTCCGTAGCGACAGCGAAGGCCGGCATCATCAAAGAAAGCGGAGAAGTCGTCATTTACGGCGATGAAAGGGAAGTAGAAGAGGTCTTTCAGCGCACCTGTGAAGACAAAAATGCCGTTATGCACAGAACAGACTTTTCACGGTTGAATGTTCATGCCTTTGATCTTAACGCGGCCTGTTTTGATTTTGAACCCTACATGAATATCAGGCTGCCGCTTGTCGGTACATACCAGCCGAAGAACGCGGCACTTGCAATCACAGCACTTGAAATCCTGAGAACAAAAGGCTGGAAGATCAGCGATGGCGACATCATTACCGGCTTGTCCCGCGTTTATTGGCCTGGACGGTTTGAAGTCCTGATGAACAAGCCCGTATTCATCCTGGACGGCGCGCACAATCCCCATGGCATTGCGGCGACCTCAGACAGCCTGAGACGACACTTCGGCGATAAAAAAATTGTCTTCCTGATCGGCGTGATGGCCGACAAGGATGTACCCGGTATGGTCGGCTTCATTACGCCGCTGGCTAAAACCTTTGTGACCGTAGAGCCGCCGAACCCGCGTGCGATGAAAGCGGAAAGGCTGAA
>CAZJCH010000123.1:0-3250 GCA_964544005.1 uncultured Papillibacter sp. | reverse complement strand
CTCGCTGTTTACGGCAGTCCTGTCACAGCCTGTACGTCGATCCCGGAAGGCATTGCTGAAGCGATCCGTCAGGCCGGTGAAGACGGCGTCGTCTGCGCGCTTGGGTCGCTCTACTTCTCCGGAGATATCCGCGAGGCGGTCAATGCGCTGAAAAAATAGTCTTGAAAACGTGCAGAAACAGCACAATCATCATTGTGCTGTTTTTTTATTTCCTATATAATAACCAACTAAGTAGTATATAAAAGCCGGTGATTTCAATAATACAAATACAGATAGAAATAGCTATTCTTGTTGCGGTCGGTTTTTTTGCCGCAAAAAAAGGGATATTCAGCCCCGAGGCGCGGCGGGACATGACGAACATTGTCATTTACATCATCCTGCCGTGCAACATCTTTCATTCGTTTGAAACATCACTGTCTCCCGACAAGCTGATGCAGTGCGCGATTGTATTCGTTATTGCCATCGGCTCTCAAATTTTATACATGATCATCAATAAATTCGCTTATAACAGATACCCCCTTGAACGACGCGTCGTGATGCAGTATGCGACAATCGTCAATAATGCCAGCTTTATGGGAATACCTGTCATAGAATCGGTGTTCGGTTCTGTGGGGAGCCTCTATGCCTCAATCGTTCTTGTCCCTCTTCGATTGTTCATGTGGACGTCCGGACTGTCACTTTTTACTAAAACAGAAAAAAAGCAGCAGTTTAAAAGTCTCGCGACGCACCCGTGCATATGGGCTGTCATCTTGGGCTTTGCCTATCTATTTTCGCCGGTCAGACTCCCGGGTTTTCTGAGCGGTACCATTGATGTGATTGGAAAATGCATAACTTTCACGTCGATGTTCATCGTCGGTTCAATCCTCAGCGAGGTAAATTTGCGGACGATCCTGAACAAGGCCTGCTTTTATTACTCATTTATCCGGCTCATTGCGATTCCGGCCATTACTTTCGCTGTGCTGAGGCTTATAGGTATTGACCCGATTGTCACAGGTGTCGCCGTCCTTTCATCCGCGATGCCCGCGGCAACGATGACGGCCATGCTGTCGGCAAAATACGGCAGGGATTCGTTGTTTGCCTCCAAGCTCATATTTGTTTCGACGCTTCTGTCCCTTGTGACGCTGCCGCTCATAGCGGCGGTTTTGAAGGCAAATTAATTAGAATTGCAATTATAACTAAAAAACAGGCTTAAAACATCCAAAAATCCATAAATTTGCAAGAAAATAATCATTTACTTCATTAACACAAAGATCTATAATATAAAAGGCTTATTACCGTTGTGCCGGATTATAACGGCATACGTACAATACTGCCATAGTGGCACACAAAGAGATGCGCCGATTAAGGAGGATGAACCGGAATGAAGAAACTAAAGGGCGTATATGAACAGGTATTAAAGCGCGATGCCAACGAACCTGAATTTTTGCAAGCAGTCAAAGAGGTGTTGGATTCTCTTGAGCCTGTTGCTGAAAAATACCCGCAATTTGTTGACGCGGGAATATTCAACAGAATCGTTGAGCCGGAGAGAACGATTATTTTCAGAGTGCCGTGGGTGAACGACAAGGGCGAGGTCGTCGTTAACAGAGGCTACAGGGTCCAGTTCAACAGTGCGATCGGACCGTACAAAGGCGGCTTGAGATTCCATCCGTCGGTTAACCTCAGTATTATAAAGTTTCTTGGCTTTGAACAGATATTTAAGAATTCATTGACCGGTCTGCCGATGGGCGGAGGTAAAGGCGGCAGCGATTTTGATCCCAAAGGCAAAACAGACGGTGAGATCATGCGTTTCTGCCAGAGCTTCATGTTTGAGCTTGCAAGGCATATCGGCCCGGATACCGATGTCCCCGCTGGTGATATAGGCGTCGGAGGCCGTGAGGTCGGCTATATGTTCGGCATGTATAAAAAGCTCAGAAATGAGTTTACGGGTGTCCTGACGGGAAAAGGACTGACCTTCGGCGGCAGTCTTACAAGAACGGAAGCGACAGGTTACGGCCTGTGCTATTTCATGGACGAAGCCATGAAGAGCATAAAAGGCAAGTCCTTTAAGGGATCGACCGTTGTCGTATCCGGCGCCGGCAATGTGGCGATTTACGCGACAGAGAAGGCACAGCAGTTGGGCGGCAAGGTTATCGCAATGTGCGATTCCTCCGGCTATATCTATGATAAGAACGGCATCGACCTGCCTGTAATCAAAAAGATCAAGGAGGTTGAGCGCAAGAGAATCAGCGAATATGTCAAGTACTATCCGGAAGCGACATATACGGAAGGCTGTTCGGGCATCTGGTCCGTCAAATGCGACATCGCACTGCCGTGCGCGACGCAGAACGAGCTTGACGTCGCTGCCGCAAAGCTGCTTGTTGCAAACGGTTGCTTTGCCGTCGGAGAAGGCGCGAACATGCCGTCAACACCGGACGCCGTTGATTATTTCATTGAAAACAAGATTGTATTCGCTCCCGGTAAAGCCTCAAATGCCGGCGGCGTCGCCTGCTCCGGTCTTGAGATGTCTCAGAATTCGATGAGACTGTCCTGGACATTTGAGGAGGTCGACGAGCGGCTGAAGACCATAATGGTCAGCATCTTTAGAAATGCCAGTGCTGCTGCGAAGGAATTCGGTTTTGATAATAACCTTATGATCGGCGCAAATATCGCAGGTTTTATGAAGGTCGCCCAGGCGATGCTGGCCCAAGGCGTTACTTATTAATCAAATACCCCAGATAAGCAAAAACAACCCGGTTCCGGGTTGTTTTTGTGGTTTTATTGGTCAATAACCCATGTCTTCCAGTATCTCTACCGCATTCTTCACCAATTCGTGACATACTGTGGTGAAAAGGCCCGTTTCCTTGGCCTTCATCCTGTTTTCAGGGGTGGAGATATCAATTCCGAGAAGGTCGCGGCAGACACAGCCGCCGCTTTTTTCTTTGAAGCGCTTCATGAACTCGGCTGTTTCCTTGCCTACATATTCCTTTGATTCGAGATCGCCTGGCTCATAATGGCCGCAGCTGAGCCCAATGATAAGAACAGCGCCTGTCGCCGCGCCGCAGACCTCTCCGCAGCGGACACCGCCGCCAAAGCCGCTGGAGATCTTTAAGGCCAACTCACGCGGCATATCATAATCCTCGCTGAAGGCGGAGAAAACAGACTGGGCGCAGTTGAAATTGTTCCTGAACGCTTCCAGAGCAAGTTCGGTTTTGCTGCTCATATATGACCATGCCTTTCTGCGAAAGGCACCAACGAGGAATGAAACAGAGGT
>CAZJCH010000122.1:0-6892 GCA_964544005.1 uncultured Papillibacter sp. | reverse complement strand
GATTTCTCTGGATTTGAGTGCGGCGCCTGTTGAAAAAGATGCGTTAAAGCAGCACGATGTGTTCCTGTCCCATGTCGGCAGGGACAGGTCTGTTTACGCGGACGAATTGTACGCCAGCCTGAGCCGCCTCGGCGTCAGCATACTGTATGACAGGACGATTCAGTCCTGGGGAGAAGGCTGGAAGGAAAAAATCATCGAAGGGATCGGGTACTCGGAATTCGCCATCCTTGTGATTTCGGGGAATTTATTTGAAGGCGCGTGGACCGAGCAGGAACTGAGCCGGCTCCTGCGGCGTAAAAATCCGGTCGGCCAGAAAATCATCCTGCCGCTACTGCACAGGATAACGCCCGATGACCTGTACAGAACATACCCGTCATTGGCCGGACTGCACTGCCTGACGACGGACAGGAGCAATGAGGAGATATCGATTCTTTTTGCCAGGGAGCTTATCAAAAGGCTCAAGACTTCATTGTATAATGAAAATAAGCAGTGCGTTTCCTGATGCGGAAACGCACTGCTTATTTAGGTATGAGAAAAAGAGTAGAAGCGGTTTAAAAAAGGAAAAAGAAGAGGGAATAGATTTTGGGATTTCCAAATTTCCTTTATAACATAAAACAAATGATATATAATAGCAATAGTTTTGACGTAACTTACAGGTTTGGCGACGTAACGTGCAGGATATAGCATTTATTAACAATATGTGCTACATTGTGAGATATCATTTATAGGTGACAAATATGAGAATTGCTGTTTGCGACGACGATAAAAACGATGCTTCGGTCATACGGGAATATTTCGGCCGCTTTGACGCGGGACTCAGCTGCGATGTGTTTCATTCGGCCCTGAACCTTGTGGACGCGCACTGCCGGGAGTCTTACGACCTGATATTTCTTGATATCGAAATGAAGCCGCTAAACGGCTTTGAGGCGGCAAGGGTGCTCACTGCGGACAAGGAAAAGCCGCTGATCATCTTTGTGACGAACAGCAGTAAATATTCGATACAGGGTTATGAGGTGGCGTTCAGGTATCTAATCAAGCCGATTACATACGAGCAGTTTGAGACTGTCGTGAAAGCATCGCTGGAACAGGTCGTCCCGAAAAAGATCATGATCGAGGTGGGCGGCAAAAATATGATGATCTCTACAAAGGATATCTTTTATTTTGAGGTGTTCGACCACAATGTCAGGGCATGCACGGAAAACGACATTTATGATTACAGGGATTCGCTGAAGAATATTGAGGACATGCTCAGCGGCGGCAATTTTATCCGGCCGCACCCTAGTTTAGCAGTTGAATAAGAAATAAAACTGAAGTAAACCCTTGTGGCGCAAAAGCTACAAGGGAATTATTTTGTCAAATTTATTGATAAAAAGAGTTGCTAATAATTGCTAAATATGATATAATGTCATAAAAAAGGAGGCCTCGGTTATGAATCTTCAGATAAGCACAAATAACGGCAGAAAGTATTTGTCTATCGTTCGCGGATATCGGGACCCGATTACCAAAAAAGTTAAGCACAAAAGCCTCCGATCTCTTGGATATCTCGACGACCTTGAAAAAGAATATCCTGACCCAATTGCGTATTTCAAGCAGGTTGTTGACGAAATGAACAAGCAAGAGGCCTTAGCCGCGCAAGAGCTCTCAATCTCACTTAAAAAAGATGCTCGCTTGGAGATGGGGACAGATAATCGCAAGAATTTGGGTTACGCAGCCCTGTTGAAGATATACCAGGAACTCAGTTTGGATGTTTTTTTGAACAACAGGGCGCGGAAATTGAACTCTGAATACAGCGTGAATGCAATCATGAAGCTTCTGGTATTTTCTCGTGTCCTTGCGCCAGCCTCCAAAAAACACACCGTTGAAAGAAAAGGCATGTATTTCGAAAAGTTTGACTTCACGTTGGATGACGTCTACCGTTGTCTCGCCTTCCTCGACTCGATAAAGAGAGACATACAGCTTCACATACATAAAAAAATTACGGCCCAATATGGCCGCAGCATGGAACCCGTCTATTATGACGTCACAAACTATTATTTTGAAATCGATGAACCTGATGTATTGAGAAAAAAAGGGGTTTCGAAAGAACATCGTCCTGATCCCATTGTCCAGATGGGTCTTTTCATGGATTCGGATGGCATACCAATATCCTACGGACTCTTCCCCGGCAATACCAATGATTGTGAAACATTGCTCCCGTTGCTGGATGATGTTAAAAAAACGTTTGGTATTGGGCGTCTCATCGTCGTTGCGGACAAGGGAATGAATACGGCGTCAAATATTGCCTACAACATTATTAAAGGTGATGGCTACGTCTACTCGCAAACTGTACGTGGAGCGCATAAAGAACTCAAGGACTTTGTGTTTGACAATACTGACTATCGTTGGCTTGGAGATGAATACAAAATCAAATCCAGAATATATCCCCGAGAGATAGCTCTCAAGGATATTAACGGAACGCGGAAAAAAGTACGAATTGATGAGAAGCAAATCGTTTTCTACAGCAAAGATTACGATAAAAGGGCCAAGGCAGAAAGAGCTCCCGCCATTCAAAAAGCACTCGAACTTGTTACCAACCCCGCAAAATACAATCGAGCGACATCCTGTGGTGCTGCAAAGTATGTTAAGAACCTCGCATTTGACAAGAAAACCGGAGAAATCATCACCGATGGGCACACGCCCATTTTTGATGCTGACAAGCTGCAAAATGAAGAACTTTTCGATGGCTACTATGCTATCGTCACCAGCGAACTTAATAAAACTGATGATGAAATTCTAGACATCTACAGAGGTTTGTGGAGGATTGAGGAAACTTTTAAAATTACAAAAAGTGATTTTGAAGCCCGTCCGGTTTATCTTTCGCGAGAGGACCGCATTCAGGCGCATTTTTTGGTTTGTTTTGTCGCGCTCGTCATATCCAGACTCCTCCAACGCCGCCTCGGTTGGCAACACAGCGTTGGTGAAATCATTAATTGCTTATCTAAATCTTGCTGTTCTTGCCTTGAAGAAAACTGGTACGTCTGTGACTACATTGACAATGTTTCTGCCTCTCTTAAGGATAACCTCGGTATTGATCTTACGCACAAATATCTTCGCCTTGGTGATATTAAAAAAATATTTGCTTCTTCAAAAATATCTGATTTTTAGCAACAAGTCCCATCATAATCAAAAACGCCCAGGACCCTTGCTCTGCAATGGTTCCTAGGCGTTTTTTATCTCTGCTACTGCCAAACTCAGGTTATCTTCAATATATACCACATTATTTTGTTTATGGCAACAAAAAATTGACTAAAACAGGTAATTGAAATATAATGTCTGCAGATCGGTAACAATATTTGGCCGTCTGCGCACTTTGTGCGCAAGTCTTTCCGGATATTTTTACAGGGAGGCATCATCGTGAAGCTTCTGACTTCATCTCAAATGCGCGAAATAGACCGTTACGCCATCGATGTTCACGGCGTGCCTTCCACCCTTCTGATGACAAACGCCGCGCAGCATGTGGCAGAAGCCGCGTTGGAAATGGTACGGGGCAGCCTGGAAGCGACAAGCGTCAATGCCGCTGTTTTCTGCGGATCGGGCAACAACGGGGGCGACGGCATCGCCGCGGCTTCCTTCCTCAAAAAGAAGGGTTTGAACGTCCGCGTTTTTCTGACTGGCAGCCGGGAAAAAATGACGCCCGATACGTTGGAGATGGAACGACGCTTTAATGAACTCGGCGGCGTCGTGGAAGCCTTCTCGGGCGCCGTTGATGCCGAGTATTATGTTAATCATTGTAATGTGATCATCGACGCTATTTTCGGTGTCGGCCTGAACAGCGACCTGCGCGGCGCATCCCTGGACGCCGTCCGGCTGATCAACGCTTCAAATGCCCCCGTCGTCGCCGCCGACATCCCAAGCGGCGTCGAGACAAATACCGGAAGAATTCTGGGTGACGCCGTCAACGCCGACGTATCGATCACCTTCGCCTTTGCCAAGCCCGGCCATTTCATTGAGCCGGGGTGCGCCTGCTGCGGCGACGTCCGCGTCGTTGATATCGGAATCCCCCGCGAGCTCACCGACAACGCCGAAACGAACTGTTATGCCGTGACGGCCGGCGATATCACCCTGCCGCACCGCCGGAAGGTCACACACAAGGGCGACTATGGGCGCAACCTCATTGTCGCCGGCAGCGTCGGCTTCTCGGGCGCGCCCGTGCTTGCCGCCAAAGCCGCGTCAATAACGGGCGCCGGCCTCGTTTCCCTAGGCGTGCCCGAGGCGATTTATCAGATTGCGGCTCTCAAGTGCAACGAGGAGATGCCGTTTCCGCTCCCCTGTACGGCCGAGGGTTCGCTTGGGGGTCTCGCCGTCTACGCCATTCTCGACCGGCTGAAAAACGCGGATGTGTGCCTTCTGGGCCCCGGCCTCGGGCGTTCTCAGTCCGTTGACGAGGTCATATATGCCGTCATTAAAAATTCTGGCGTTCCGCTGATTCTGGACGCCGATGGCATAAATGCCGTCGCCGGGAATATAGATATATTGGACGAGGCCAAATGCCCCGTCATCCTCACACCCCACGCCGGGGAATTCAAGCGGCTCACCGCCAATATATCCACTGGCACCGCCAATATATCCACTGGCGGCTGCGATGTCTCCGACGGCAGCCGGCTCGACGCGGCGCGCCGTTTTGCCATCCGGCACGGCTGTGTCCTTGTTTTAAAGGGTCACCGGACAATTACAGCGCTGCCGGATGGTGTTGTCTATATCAACACAACGGGCGGCCCGGCCATGGCAAAGGGCGGCACCGGCGACGTCCTGGCGGGGATGATCACATCACTCGTCGGGCAGCGGTTCCCACTGAAGGACGCAGTGCTGGCAGCCGTATGGCTGCACGGGCTTGCCGGCGACATGTGCGCGGCGCTCTGCGGCGAATACTCGGTTACGGCAAGCAGCATCATCAGAATGCTGCCTGAGGCCATAAAATCAGTCATTTCAGACACATAACGGGGTGATATAACGTTGAGGCAAGTGAAAACACTTGCACTAATGATAACGCTGGGCATCTTTATTCTCCTCTCCTCCTGTAAAAGCGCAGGCCATAAAGGTCAGGAGCTGGCGCTGGATATCAGGGCAGGCCTGCTTCAGGCGGAGAAGCTGGAGCTCACGACAACAGTCAGAGCCGATTACGGCGACAGGGTTTATGATTTTACCTTCAAATATGCCGGAAATGCCGAAAAGGGTCGGATCGAAATCACGGCACCCGAATCCATCGCAGGCCTTCAGGCAGAAGTCTCCGTCTCCGGCGGAACGCTCCAATATGACGGCGCCGTTCTGGATCTGGGCGCTGTGACGAAGGAAGGCCTCTCTCCCGCCGAAGCCCTCCCCGTTTTGATATCGCAGTGGCAGAGCGGCTACATATCCGGGTGCAACTTTGAAAAGCTCGACGACATAAATACACTGGCCGTGACGACCGATATCACCCAGACAGTCTGTCAGCGGACCTGGTTTGATGCGAAAACGCATCTCCCCGTCCGGTCTGAGCTCAGCGACAACGGAAAAATGGTCATCGCCTGTGCGTTTGAAAATGTTGTCATAGAATAGGAAAACATATGAAATGCATGCAGATGAGAACATGGGCTGAAATCAGCCTAAAAAATATTGAACATAATTATAAGGCGATGAGAGCGCGGCTGCACCACGGTACGCGCTTTCTTGGCGTTGTAAAGGCCGACGCATATGGCCACGGCGCCGTGCAGGTTGCCGGCCTGCTGCAGGAGCTGGGCTGTGACTATCTTGGCGTTGCGTTTATCGACGAGGCGCTCCATCTCAGGGAAAACGGCATCACGCTGCCGATCCTCATCATGGGCTATACGTCGCCGGAGCTGACACATCGGCTTTTGGAACATAATCTGGCGCAGACAGTCTATAGTATTGAAATGGCCGAAGCGTTCTCAAGCGCAGCGGCGGCTCTGGGTAAAACGCTGACGATTCATCTGAAGGCCGACAGCGGCATGGGACGGCTCGGCTTCAAATGCCACGACGGCCGCGACCCCGAAACAGATATGCTGCGTGTGCTTCAGCTCCCGGGTCTTTATGCTGAAGGCATATTCACCCACTTTGCCGTAGCCGATGTGTCGGGCGATCCGTTTACTGAAAAACAATTCAGCGCGTTTAAAGAGCTTGTGGAAAGGCTGGAAAAGAACGCCGGTTTGAAATTTGAAATAAAGCATTGCGCCAACAGCGGCTCGATGATAAACTATGATTGGAGTTATGTCGACATGATTCGGCCCGGCCTGTCTCTTTATGGGCTTTTTCCCGACAAGGACACCGGCGGGCTTGAGCTGAAGCCGGCGATGGCGCTGAAAACGCGCGTGGCCCAGATCAAGGCATTTGACGCGGGCGACACCGTCAGCTACGGGCGTGTTTACACGGCGCCGTCCAAAAGAAAAATCGCCGTCATCACTATCGGCTATGCCGACGGGCTGCACCGCGTCTTGTCTGATAAAATCGACGTCCTCCTCCACGGAAAACGTGCGCGTCAGGTCGGCCGGATCAGTATGGACATGTGCATGATTGACGTCACGGACATCCCGGACGCGAAACCCGGCGACATCGTCACCGTTTTTGGGCGCGACGGCGACGCTTTCATCCCTATAGAAGAACAGGCCGCCCTCGCCGGGACGATTTCCTACGAGCTCCTCTGCGCCGTTTCTCCGCGCGTCCCCCGCGTCTACCTTTCTTAACTCCAAACTCCACACCCGCGTTGTGACAAACCGTCTGCCCAGACATATACTGGTAACAGGATTACTCCTCAGGGAATAATCCTGCGGCTTAAAAATCCCTGCTCATTCGATATTTTTGCATTTGCCATGGCAGCGGTTGTATATTTTGTTTTGCTTTGTGAAAGAATTATAGTAAC